>JAAEOP010001238.1 GCA_024223125.1 Chloroflexota bacterium | reverse complement strand
TCACTTCACTAACTTCTTCGGCCGTCAACTCCCAAGCGGCCGCTTTTGCATTTTGTTGTAAATGTTCCAGCCGGGTCAGCCCGGAGATGACGGAACAGACTTGGGGTTGGGCCAGCAGCCAGGCGTGGGCCAATTCAGTCATGGTGTGATCCCGTTCTTTGGCCCAGGTGGTGAGTTTTTCTACGGCCGTGTAATTCTCATCCGTCATATACCGCTGCACATATTGGCTGGATTCGCCGCGTGAACCGACCGGTGCATCCTGGCTCCGTTTGTACTTCCCGGTTAAAAAGCCACCTGCCAGAGGGAAAAAGGGAATAAAACCCACTTGATGTGCCTGGCAGTAAGGGATGACCTCCTTCTCCACCTCTCGTTCCAACATATGGTAATGGGATTGTACCGTCGCAAACGATGCCCAACCACGCATTTCGGCCAGCATATTGGCTTTGGCTAACTGCCAGGCCGCATACGCTGACGCGCCGATGTAACGCACCTTGCCGCTGCTGACGAGATCATCCAAAGCCCGCATTGTTTCTTCAATGGGCGTTGTCTCATCCCAACGGTGCATCTGGTACAAATCAATATGATCTGTTTGCAGGCGGCGCAGGCTGGCTTCTAATCCATTCATGATGTGGTAACGAGATGTACCGGTATCGTTTGTCCCTTCGCCTGTTTTGAAAAATACTTTTGTACCCACGACAAAACGGTCCCAGCGTCCTTTTAGGGCCGGCCCCAATGTTTCTTCTGAACGGCCGTCGGCATACACATCGGCCGTATCAATAAAATTAATCCCCAAATCCTGCGCCGCGTCCAACACATTATGAACCTCTTTGGACGACACCTTATTACCAAACTGATTTGTGCCCATACCGATGACAGATACACGCACACCTGAGTTTCCTAATTGACGATATTCCATGTTTCCTCCGTATTTCGTTTTCCGTTTTCCGTCGCCGGTGGTCCGTCATCAGTTTACGAAACCAATTCTCGCTCGTCACCCACGCGGCGGGTGACTTTTTGCTCATCTAAATGTTCCAAAATAGCGATGGCATATTTGCGGCTGGTGTGTAGTAAGTCGCGGGTTTGGGCGGCATTGATACGGCCGTGTGCCTGCAAATACCCGCGCACTTGTTCCCGCACCCCATCATATCCTTCAGGTGTGTAAACAACCTCATTGTTCAGAGGGTGCAGTTGGCCTAAATCTACCAAGGCAAAATAGACATCTTCACTTACGGCCGTTTTACACTCTTTTATGCTAGGCGAATTGACGCCTGCTTTGGCAAAGCGTCGCCGTAGATTATCAACCTTATTTTGCTGATCGGCTGTCAGACGAATAGCATGGTCAGGTAGCCGCAGCAAAGCCCCATCTTCCAGCAGCAGCCCTTCTTTGGCGCATTGGCTCAGGAGAGGATTGAACACGGCCGTTTTCAACTTCAACCGGCTGCGACACTCCTCACGGGACATCCCCAGCCGCAGTGGATATGTTTTGTGATGCTTGTCCAGGATAGTTGTCAGGGTAGCGGTCAACTGCTGGAAGCCGGAGATGGAAAATAACTGCTGCTGTAAAGCGATGACCTGGCCTGTTTCTTTGAGGGTGTGCAGGGCGACTGCGGCCGTATCCCGATCAATCCCCACTGTTTGCAAAAGCTGCTGTTCGCTGGCCGGTTCAAGGCGGCGCAGCGCTTGCAACACCAGTTCCTCCGGCGTACCCTGGGCCAACGTTTGTAGCCGTTCAACTGTCTCCTGGCGGAAGCGACGATGACGACGGCCGGGGGTGGGGTCTAGCACTTGACCGCCGCCGAGGGTGGCGCCAGGTGACGGCCGTCGTAAAATAAAACGATCGCTACGCAGCACAGCCACCGGTTCGGCCGTGGCCAATTGCAGCCAGCCCGTTTGCCCCGGTTCAATCTGCTCCACGCCCAGAACACGGGTGCGAGCCAGAACTTCATTAGCTCCCACAAACAGTTTCACTTCGACATTGTGTTTCAGCGGTTTGTCGGCCGCGGCCAGATGACAGTAATCGGCGTCAAACAAAATGGTACTGCGTACCACACCGGGCGCAGCTATCACATCCCCCCGCTTCAACTCATCCCGATCTACGCCGGTAATATTGATGGCTACACGGCTGCCGGGGCGGGCGGTTTGCAATTTGGTTTTATGGGTTTGCAGGCCACGAATACGTCCCTTCAAACCGGATGGTTGAATGTCTACGTTGTCGCCAATTTGAAAACGGCCGTCAATCAACGTACCTGTAACCACTGTGCCAAAACCAGAAAGGGTAAAAATGCGATCAATGGGCAGTCGGGGACGGCCGTTGTCGGGACGTGGCGGCGAAGCTGCCAGCCGTTCCCACAAAACAGCTTTCAATTCTGCCAGCCCTTCTCCCGTTTTTGCCGAGACGGGCAAAATGGGCGCATCAGCCAACACCGTATCTGCCAGCGCTTCATGGGCATCCAGTATGACCAGTTCCAGCCACTCCGGATCATCGGTGATGAGGTCAACTTTGGTCAGAGCCACCACCCCATCCCGCACCGCCAGCAAATCTAAAATTGCCAGATGTTCTTTTGTTTGCGGCATGACTCCTTCATCGGCCGCAATCACAAACAGAGCCACATCAATACCACCCACACCGGCCAACATATTTTCGATAAAGTCTCGATGGCCGGGCACATCTACCACACCTACTTCTTCCGCCTGCTCCCCTTCACCCAGAGTCAACCAAGCAAAACCCAAATCAATGGTCATTTCGCGGGCTTTTTCTTCTGCTAAACGGTCGGGGTCAATGCCCGTAAGGGCCTGTACCAGAGTGGATTTGCCATGATCAACATGGCCGGCGGTGCCGATGACGTACATTTTCGTGAAACGTATTCCGTAATCCGTATTCCGTGATCAGATTACGGAATACGATCTAATCAAACTCTTCCCGAATGGGAACCAACGCGGGCTGCCGTCGCCGGTTGGGGTTTTGTTCGATGGCTTTATCAACTTCTTCCAGCCAGATGCGGGGTAACTGTTTTAAGGCATCTGCCTGTGCGGATTGCACTCGCCAGAGTAAATCTTTTTCCTCTTTTAATTTGCTATGGGCTTCTTCCAGTAATGTGATTTGTTCTCGTGTTTCCCGTTCGTGCCGGTTGACGGTGGCCCAACGCTGTTCCCG
>JAAEOP010001237.1 GCA_024223125.1 Chloroflexota bacterium | reverse complement strand
CGGCAATGAAGCCATGGCCATTGGTCTGGTAACGGCCGCGCAGAAAATGGGCAAACCACTCTTTTATGGAACCTATCCCATTACACCGGCCAGCGATATTTTGCACGCTCTAGCCCCCCTGCGTCATTTTGATGTGCGTACCTTCCAGGCGGAAGATGAAATTGCAGCCATGGGGTCCATCATTGGGGCTGCATTTGGCGGCGCGTTTGCTGTAACAGGCACAAGCGGTCCCGGCGTAGCCTTGAAAGGGGAAGCGATGGGGTTGGGTATTATGTTGGAACTGCCCATGGTTATTATCAATGTGCAGCGTGCCGGCCCCAGCACTGGCCTGCCCACCAAAACAGAACAGTCGGATTTGTTGCAAGCGATGTACGGCCGTAATGGTGAAAGTCCCATCGTCGTCATCGCCCCTCAAAGCCCGTCTGATTGTTTTGCGATTGCATATGAGGCGGCCCGGTTGGCGGTGCGGGCTACAACTCCCGTCATGATTTTGTCTGATGGTTTCCTGGCCAATAGTTCCGAACCGTGGCGTATTCCCAACCCGGATGATATTCCGGCCATTGAAGTCAAACATCCTCAGGGAAGGACGAATGGGGTTAGCCCGTTCTTGCCTTATAAACGCGACCCGGAAACAGGGGCACGGCCGTGGGCTATTCCCGGTACAGTCGGTTTAGAACATCGTCTGGGCGGGTTAGGTAAAGCGCCCCTGACTGGTAACGTCTCCCATGATTCCCAACACAATGAGCAAATGTACCATGAACGACGGGATAAAATTGCCCGACTGGCCGACGTGATTCCACAACAGAAGATTGTTGGCCCGGCTTCTGGTGACTTGCTGGTATTAAGTTGGGGCAGCACCTTTGGCGCAGTGCGGTCGGGGGTGCAAAAGGCACAGCGGGAAGGCTATTCGGTGGCTCATGCTCATCTGCGTTATCTGAATCCGCTGCCCAGTAATTTGCGCGATCTTCTAGACCAGTACAAGCAGGTAATTGTGCCGGAACTGAACGGTGGCCAACTTGCTTTTTTACTGCGCGG
>JAAEOP010001236.1 GCA_024223125.1 Chloroflexota bacterium | reverse complement strand
TTAAGAATAGACCCGACCTATGCCCAAGTAAATTTTGAATACCAGTCTTTGGCTGGGAAATCCGCAGAGCCTGTCAAAACCCTTGAGGAAAAAAGTTACCCGCAGCACTACTACAAAGTCTCACAGGATGAAGTTGAAACCGGTGAGCCGGCTCAGGAAACCGCGCCGGTCGAGCTCGTGGCCACCGTTGAAGCGGAGCTGAAAGAAGGCCACCTGACCTTTGAAGAAAACCAACGCGGGGCCAGCTTTGACGATCTATTTGGCCCGTATCTTCAAGGTACGCAGAAAATTGTGATTACGGACCCCTACATCCGGCTGTTTTTTCAAGCCCGGAACCTGATGGAATTTATGGAAACTATCATTAAACAAAAATCAGACGAAGAAGAAGTGGCCGTCCACCTCATCACCTCGCCTGATAATTACGGCACCGACCAACAACTGGAATACCTTGAACAGATTCAGATGAACACCGCCCCGGCCGGGATTAACTTTACCTGGGAGTTCGCTGATACCATTCACGCCCGCCACATCGTCACCGACCACGGCTGGAAGATCCTGCTCGATCGCGGCCTGGACATTTTTAACCGCTGCGAAATGCGTGACGCCTTCGCCCTGACCAACCGGCTTCAGCAGTACCGACCGCTCAAGGCGTTTGAAGTGACCTATTTGCGGGTTAATGAAGGTTGATTTGGGAGTTATTCAGTTTCAGGCATTCTCGGCTCTTCAGGACTTTCCGTGCAATCGCTCTGAGGGGGTGTATCATATTATGGCGAGTAACCCTCGCTATATTGTAGTACAAATTTGACTGTGTCTCTAAACGTACCGGAACCAAACCGAAAATTATTTACCGCAGAGTGCGATGAGGACGCTAAGAAAAAACATAAACAAAGTAGCAAACTCTGCGCTCTCGGCGTACTTTGCGGTGGGCAATAACTCAGTCAATCTTCAGCCAATTAAAACCAAAATACTACAAAATAACCATATTGGACAATGGCCGATGACAGACTATACAGTTTATGCCGACCTGGAAATCCGGATTTTGGAAAAGCAAGATGCCAAAGGCTACCCGGTTGAGATCACCCTGAACGGTGAGCAAGAATTTGAGCGCGGCTTCCTTCAGCTTGAGAATCAACCCGAGCCCGGCTGCCTGCCCTGGCTGCCAACCTCCTCGCCCACCCAGGATGGCGAGCGTCTGTTTAACTGGCTCTTGGCCGATGAAAAGCTCAAAGAGGCCTGGACCCAAATACGAAGCCAGCAGCCCCACCGCCGTCTTCGACTGCGCTTGGATGCCACCGCTCCGGAGCTTCACGCCATTCCTTGGGAACTGCTGCGAGATACCAGGGAAGATAGCCCCCCTCAAGACTTGGCCGCCGGCAGCGCCACCCCTTTTTCCCGTTACCTGGCCGGCAGTTGGCTGCCGGGCAGCCCCATTCCCAAACATCGTATCAACAAGATATTGATAGCCATTGCCAACCCGTACAATATGCCCCAGCACAGCCAATTGGCATAGATATAACCTCACAGAGCTTTGACCGGATTGCGACCGGCCAACCGGCTGCTCAATAGCAGTGTGAAATCAACCAGGTCCTCCCTCATTTTGCCTCCGGATGGACCTTTTTTATTTGTCCCTCGTTTGTTATTTACTCACACATGACTACGCAAATTGCATACTTGACGCACGAAACTGCCTCATTATTTCATATACTTTCATACAAAAACAGGCTAGACTGAAAACCGTCAGATAGTTTAGGTTTGAAATGTATACTCTTTAAGGTTTAAAACTGACGTTTTTTATCTGGCC
>JAAEOP010001235.1 GCA_024223125.1 Chloroflexota bacterium | reverse complement strand
GTCATCCGCTACACATATGACAACCTTTACCGTCTCACCAATGCAGCTTACATAGGCGACATCAGTGCCACTTTTGCGTATGCCTACGATCCGGTGGGCAACATGAAGGCTTACACGCAGACGGTTACAAATACGATAGGAGTAACCACCACCCAAGTTACTCGCACTTTTGATGATGCTAACAGACTGCAAACGTCATTCGACTACACCCAGGGCACAACCAGCTATCTGTACGATAACAACGGTAATCTAACCTTGCTCATGCCACCCGGCGGCGATCAATGGAAACATTACGCCTACAACCAGCGCAACTTGATGATTAGTCACACACTGTCTATTTCAGGTACAAACCCGCAGTTGCAGGCTGAGTACACCTATGATGGTGACAGTAATCGGGTGCAGCAGATTGATCATACCGGCTCAACCCCAATCACAACGACATACATCAATGACGCAGTCGGATTAACACAAGTGTTGGTCGCCGACAATGGCTCAACCCAAACCTACAACCTGTTTGGCCTGGATTTGGTGGGCCAGGATGACGGCACTAATTTCCGCACACTGTTAGCTGAGGGTGCATCCATTAGTTTTGGGGGAGAGCTGTAAAAGCAAATAAATCGTCAAATGAACCGTTTACCCATGCAAGCCGAAGATGAAGCAGATGATTAAAACCATCCTCTCCCCAACGCATTCCCACACCCTTAAAGCGTTGTTGAATCAGCCACTTGCATGTGCTTTCCACCATCCCACTGCCAATAGGCAACCCTAATTGGTCAAAATGAGCATAATCAATGTGATCAATGTGCTTGTCCAAATAATTGTACAAGTTAGTTAACGTCTTATGGGCGGTAGAGGGCAAACCCGTTAATTGCAATGCCTCTTCAATATCAGCCAAGACAATATGAGCTTGCCCATTGCGTAAGCGGCGACGCATGATTGCAAACCATGTGCGTGCCCGAACGGTTCGGCCATCCAGAAAAGAGCGTACGCCTTTCCAGATATTCTGGCTAGCATGATAAAAATCCAAAACACCATGAGCATGGTTTTTGAACTGGTCGGTAAATAAGCGCCAGAAACCGCGACCTCCATCACATAGCCATACAACTTTTTCAGCATCGAGGATACCCTGTCCGACCGCCGCCCACCATAAACGAGGCTGCAAATCGTCGATATCGCCCAGCACGGCGACAACTTGACGCTGTACTGGGCGCATTACACGCCGTCCAGAGGTTGTTGTTTTCTCTTGTAGCCAAGCCACAATCCCCACTTTGATTTCTCGCCAACGTACCGCCCCTTTCGGACTGCCTCCATCGGGGCGAAAAGGAACCATAACCCCATCGGCTCCCACGGCAAGAACTAATTTTTCCCAGAGAACTGGTAACGTTGCCTCAGCAATGGTTTCATCAGCAGTAAATGCTTCAATTGCCTCTTGTAACTGAATTTGCGCCAATTTACCTGACTGTTGTACCCAGTTCCATATACTGTTAGGGCTAACGCTGACTCCTGTTAACGTTTCTAATAATATGGTTGCTATTCCAAATGGGACAAATACAGCCAAAATACAAGCTAATCGCTTCACATGTACTCCTGTGCGCTGGCTTATTTCCAACCCTAACTCGTTATCTAGTGGCACTACTTGCCCAATTTTACATCCATTTACACAACGCCATACTCGTCTCCGCCACTTGATTTTCCCTACCAGCGTGACTAATTGACGAGGGTGTAACCCCTTGCTTTCCAGTCGCTGTTTACATTTGGGACATATCTGTGCTTCTGTAGCTGCCTGACCTCGTTTATTTAATACTTCTTCTAACATAATTTGTGCCGCCAACAATGCTAGTTGCCAAGCAAGCAACACCATGACAGCTAAAGTTGTTTCTTGCGTTAGTTGCGTTGCCAACGTTTGCATTTTTGTATCTTGCTGTTTTATACTCTCGATGAGACATGACATAGGGCATCATTTCCTTTTGATAATCTTGGGTTTTTTGCTAAATCACCACAAGTTATCAGGATACCTGATTTTCTTGTTATGTCTTGTTTTTCCCCCCTAAGTTTTGGATGCACCCGTTAGCTGATGGTTTGGGCACTGTTCGCAGCGAAATAGCCAATGGCAAAGTTGTAGCCACAACTATCTACGATCCGTTTGGCAATACCCTGGACAAACAGGGCACAAGCAGCGCTTATGGCTACACTGGCGAACAATTTGATGATGCCACTGGTCTGCTATACCTGAGAGCGCGGTATTACAATCCCAATTTGCACAGCTTTATGGGGAAGGATATGTGGTC
>JAAEOP010001234.1 GCA_024223125.1 Chloroflexota bacterium | reverse complement strand
GAAACCGAAGTTTACAACTCTCAATTTCTTAATAACATTGCGCCTGGATCGGGTAGAGGGGGCGGTATGCATATCTACGATGGTGGTTATACAATCATCATAAGCTCCACTTTTCGCGATAATCATGCAGGAAGTAGCGGCGGTGGGTTGTCTATCTGGTTTGGCAGCGGGTTTACCCTTGCGAACAATATTGTCGAAAACAACACATCAACATATCAAAGTGGCGAAGGTGGTGGTGGGATTTCCATCATGGTTGTATTTGCACAAGGCACGCTTACTCACAACATTGTTAGGAATAATTTCTCAGCATCTGAAGGTGGTGGAATTGTAATCTGGGATGTCTCCCAAATAACTCTGACGAGGAATCTGGTAGTAAGTAATACTACGCATGGAATTTTTGGTGGAGGTATCCAACTCAAGCGTAGTAACGCTTTCTTGACGGGAAACACTGTCAATAATAATGGTGGACTTTGCTCTGGCGGGATTGATATCGATAGGGGTGTTGTCACCCTGGTCGACAACGAAATAAATCAAAATAGTGGGGGGGTCACGATTACGAGAGGCGAGGTGACTCTCATCAATAATGAAATCACGCATAATGTTGCGAATAGTGCTTGCCGAGGGGATGGTTTTTATCTGAGCGGCGCTTCGGTGCAAATGCTGCATAACACGGTTCATGGAAATGGAGGAATCGCCATCTATGTTCAAACGGGGTTTAATGATGTTCCCAGCATTGTCAACCTCACCAATACCATTATCACCAGCCACACCATTGGTATTTCTGTCACGGAGGGCAGCACGGCCGCGTTTGATGGCACGCTTTGGGGCAGCGGAGCCTGGGCAAATGGCGCCGACTGGGGCGGCGAGGGCACGCTCATCACCGGCACGGTCAATATTTGGGGGACCCCCGATTTTGTCGACCCGGCAGTGGGCGACTATCACCTTGGCCCCAACAGCGCCGCGATCGACGCCGGGGTGGACACAGGCGTTGCCACGGACTTTGACGGCGACCCGCGCCCAATAGGGGCCGGTTACGATATTGGCGCAGACGAATCGCCAGAAATCCCCCTCATCGGCCTTACTGCAACGAACGATAGCCCGACAGCCCTGGGGCAGCCCACCACGCTCACCGCGACGCTGGCCGAAGGCAGTAATGCCGCGTATGCCTGGGCGTTTGGAGATGGTGCTACCGGCACGGGGGCGGTTGCCAGCCACACCTATCCGGCGGCGGGGACGTACACGGCGGTCGTCACTGCGTCCAACAACGTCAGCGCCCTCACCGCGACGACTATTGTCACAATTGAAGTCCCCCTCACCGGTCTCACTGCGACGAACGACAGCCCGACAGCCCTGGGGCAGCCCACCACGCTCACCGTGACGCTGGGCGGAGGCGGGAATGCCGGGTATGCCTGGGCGTTTGGGGATGGCGTCACCGGCACGGG
>JAAEOP010001233.1 GCA_024223125.1 Chloroflexota bacterium | reverse complement strand
CCGAGTAGTTACCGAAAATCTTACGGGATCGGCACAATGTAACAAATCGCCAACGTGCTGCGCGCAACCCGTGATATGATTGCATTTCACTATGCTTGAAAAATTTTCGAGTAATGGCTTAAATTGGCTGATGCTGATAAATACGTCAGGTGACTGTCACTTGCAAAACCTTCCAAAGCTGCAAGAACACCTGGTTTTGGGTGCAGAGTAGGACAACTTTGGTCTCGGAAAGTGACAGTCACCTTTCTCAGCAGTCAAAATGAACCACCCCCTCTCAACCTAGATTGATATCCCTACTCCTTGCCGATGTTCAAACCTATTCAGTGGAAAACCTTCCCGCGCGACTTTCTTATCATTCAAATCGGATTTGTAATATTCGGGCTTTCGATAGCTTTGCTGATCCGCGGGAATTTGGGGACAGGGGCCTGGGGCGTTTTGGAGGTGGGGCTTTCAGAGCGGCTGGGTGTTTCTCCAGGCAGCGTGACGGTTGCCTCTGGCTTTGTAGTGCTTTCGGGCGTATTAATCATGCGGGAAAAGATTGGATGGGGGACACTGGCCAATATCCTCAGCATTGGACCCTGGCTTGATCTGGCGTTGACTTTTATCCCCTCGGTGGAGAGCAATCTTGTTTTGCAATTTGCCATGTTGTTGACCGGAATTGGGTTGATGGGTTGCGCTAGCGCAGTTTACATCGGCGTGGACGCGGGCGCGGGACCCCGTGATAGTTTGATGCTGGCGATTAAGCGAACAACGGGGGTGAGCATACGCGTGGCACGCATGTTTATTGAGGTGACGGTGGTCATGGCCGGTTGGTTGCTGGGCGGCCCGGCGGGGATTGGTACGGTTATTGTCGCGTTGCTGATCGGCCCCTCGGTGCAATTGGGGTTTCGAATGTTTCAGGTGGAGCCGCATAAGAGTCACTGAACGCCTTGTGGGCCTGTTTGAAAGAAACTGCCACT
>JAAEOP010001232.1 GCA_024223125.1 Chloroflexota bacterium | reverse complement strand
TAGCCGGAGTGCCTTACCGGCAGTTTTGGGTGGTAAATATGATCTGGGTGCAGGGGGATATGGACCTGGTGCGCCAGATGGCTCACCGTGATGATGTGGCTCACATTGCCGCCAATCCCACAGTAAAATTGGATTTGCTACCGACGACAAAAGAACAGATGCAGCGAGCAATTGAAAGCGTCGAATGGAATATTACCCATGTGGGCGCACCTACCTTGTGGAGCAGTGGCGTTACCGGGCAGGGTGTGGTTATTGCCGGGCAAGATACAGGTTACCGTTGGGATCATGTTGCATTGATAAATCAATATCGTGGCTGGGATGGGGCAACGGCCGACCACGATTATAACTGGCACGACGCCATCCACAGCAGCAGCGGCGCCTGCCCAGGAGATTCGCCCGCTCCTTGTGACGACTATAATCATGGCACACATACGATGGGCACCATGGTGGGGAATGATTTAGACCCGGCCAACCCCAACTGGCCGGCCGGAGCTACGAATGCAATAGGCATGGCCCCAGGGGCGCAGTGGATTGGCTGCCGTAATATGGATCAGGGGAACGGGACACCAGCCACTTATTCGGAATGTTACGAATTTTTCATTGCCCCCTATCCGATAGGCGGCGATCCCTTTAGTGATGGCGATCCTACCAAAGCGCCCCATGTGATCAATAATTCCTGGGGCTGTCCGGGCAGTGAAGGCTGTAATGCCAACTCATTGTTGGCAGTGGTACAAAATGTGGTTGCCGCTGGTATTGTGACCGTACATTCGGCCGGGAACAGTGGCTCTTCTTGCAACACAGTAAATACGCCGGCCGGTATTTATGATGAATCTTATACCGTTGGCGCAACCAACAGCGGTGACACTATTGCCGGGTTTAGCAGCCGCGGTGTGGTGACGGTAGATGGCAGCAATCGTATGAAACCGGACATTTCTGCGCCGGGGGTCGCCATTCGTTCGTCAATCCGCAATGGAGGGTATCAGGGTGGCAGCAGCTGGTCGGGGACGAGTATGGCTGCGCCGCATGTGGCCGGGCAGGTGGCTTTGGTCATCGCCGCCGAACCGCAGCTTGCGGGGCAGGTAGACGCGATTGAAAGTTTGATCAACCAGACGGCCGTTCCCCGTACAACGTCTCAAGGCTGCGGCGGCGATTCCCCGACGGATGTGCCCAATAATGTATATGGTCACGGCCGTATAGATGCCCTGGCAGCCTACAATGGATTAGGCGCTTTTCTGACCCATCAGCTAACCATTAGCAAAACGGTCGCCGTGCCAATGATTTATGCTGGACAAACGCAAACATATACACTTCAAGTGGTGAACCAACACCCATTTACTCCCACATATCAAGTCGTCATTACAGATGTGATTCCAGCGGGCAGCAGCCTGATCACAGCTACCATGCCGTATACCTTTAATGGCGCTGTTGTCACTTGGAATGTATCGTCTTTGGATGCCGCAGTACCCTGGCAGGCTGATCTGGCAGTGCAGTCATGGCTGACGACTACCTTGCCCCAGTTGGAGAATAACGATTATGGGGTACGGAGTAATGAAGTGATAACGACTGTTTTAGGAACCCCCGTACACACCCCTATGATGCAAGGTGTCCATCTGTTGGATGTGCAAAAAACGGGACCAACGGCCGCTACGGCCGGTGACGATATAACCTATACATTAAGTGTCAGCCACCAACATCCAGTGGTGGGCACAACGAATGTTGTGTTGACTGACGTCGTTCCGGCAGGCAGCAGTTTTGTGACGGCCACGCTGCCGCATACATTTGATGGCACAATGGTACGCTGGGATAACCCGGCCATGAACCAGGATGAACTGTGGCAGGTGGATTTGGTGGTGGGTACGGCCGTCACCTTGCCAGATACGTTGCTGGTAAATGAACATTATGGGGT
>JAAEOP010001231.1 GCA_024223125.1 Chloroflexota bacterium | reverse complement strand
GCCGTGCGAGCAAATGACGGACAGGTGTATGTATCTGTTCGTCAGATGTGCCAGGCATTGGGCATTAAACGGCCGCAGCGTCAAACAGACCGCATAAAACGAGATGAGGTTTTGAATGATGGTCTGGAAAGGGTACCCATCATGGGTACTCGTGGTCGTCAGCAAACATACGTTTTGCGTGTTGACCTGGCGCCTCTTTGGCTGGCTGGTATTGAAGCTAGTCGAGTTAGTGAAAACGTCAGAGATAAAATCATTCGTTACAAGCGCGAAGTGGCAAAAGTGTTGTGGGAAGCGTTTCAGGAAGGCAGGCTCACGGCCGAACCCTCTTTAGGTGAATTGTTACAGAGTGATAGTCCGTCCGCTCAAGCGTACCGTATGGCTCAGGCTGTCATGACGCTTGCTCGACAACAGCTTGTTTTAGAATCTCGCATAGATGACCATGAAGACCGTTTGGAAACCATTGAGGCACAATTGGCGCCACCGTCCCACGCAGTGAGCCAGAGCCAGGCCATGCAAATCAGCCAGGCAGTGAAAACAGTCGCCATTGTCCTGGGCAAGCAAACGAAAAGAAATGAATTTGGCGCAGTTTACGGGGAGCTTTACCGCAAATTTGACGTGACCAGTTACAAGCTCATCCCCGCTTCAGCTTTTGAAGAAGTCATGGAATGGCTCACAAAATGGCATCAGCAGCTAACAGGGGATGAACCGTTTTAGGGAACTCACGTATCTTCAACGGCCGTCCTTAATCCACCGCTATCATCCCCACCCAATCCACATCCTGATCGGCCGCCTGCCCAATGCGTTCCGCCAGTTCACCCGTATGCAGCATCAAATGGCGAATAGAGTAAAACTGCAATTCCAGTTTACTCATCGGCAGCCAATCAAAGCCAGATTCTCCTTCCAGGTTCAACCCGTCCACCACCGTTTTCACCTGTGCCTGACAATGGGCCACATACGCTAACACGTCCTCCCGGTTATACGGTTCGTCAATTACAGGGGGTTCATGGGGCGGCCAGGGGGTAGGCCCCATGAAGTTGTAATTTTCCTGATGCTTTTCCCAGGGCACAAAGTCCGCTTCCGTCGGCTGCAAATAAAGATGGGTGTAAAACAACATATGGTAAGCCACATGCCAGAACTGGTTCTTGTACACGGGGTCAGCCCACAATGATTCCGGGCACTTTTCAATGACCTGCTTCAACATCTCTAATGCCGCCAGATATTGTGATTTGATAACTGTTTTTATTTCCATCTTTTCCTCCCAGCCTGTTGGAGACTTTTAAATAGAACGTGGATAAACGTAGATTTTCAGGATTTTCGCGGATTTTTTCCGTGAAAATCCTTCCAATCTGTGTCATCCGTGCATCCATCCTTACCCAAAACTAACCTTACCGGAGCGGGCCGAATTCCAAATCCACATCCCTGGCGGGTCTACATTGGCTTCTGGGTCTACAACGGCATGAATGACGGCCGCTTTACCAGAAGCCACAGCCCGTTCCAACGCTGGCCGCAACTCGCTGCCCTTGTCTACAATTTCGCCATGACAGCCCATCGCCTCGGCCACCAGATCGTAGCGTACCGGGGCATGGTCGTGGTGGAACCAGGGAACTTCGCGGCCAAACACCCGCTTCTGGGCCGATTTCTCCATGCCAAAAGCTCCATCCACAGCCACAATAATGATAACGGGTAGATCGAGACGCACGGCCGTTTCCAATTCCTGCATGTTAAAGCCAAAAGCGCTATCCCCCGTAACGCAATAAACCTGCCGTTCCGGTTTGGCGATTTTGGCCCCGATAGCGTAGGGAAAGCCAGTTCCCAGATAACCCATGTTGGCCGTGTACAACACCGACTGCTGCGTCCGTGCCATGTGGTAGTGCATAGACCACATCACCGTATTCCCCCCATCTAAGGCAACGATGGCGTCATCCTCAAAAAAGTCGTTGCACACCTGCCAGATAGTTCCGGTAAGCATGGGGCTGCGTTCCATGTCAGCCACGGCGTCATCCAAATCCTTTTGCCACTGGGCTTTGAACATGCCCAATTCGGCGATTTTGGCGTGGGGTTCTCGTAGGGGAGTCAGTTCGCGCACCGCCGACAACAACTGTCCCATCACCACTTTCGCATCCCCAATCAAAGGCAGGTCAATCGGCCGGTTCAAGCCAATATTAGCCGGATTGGTGTCAATTTGAATTGTCGGCTGTTCGGCCGGGTCGCCCCACAACGGCGGCCGTCCCCACATCACCAATTCGCCAAAGCGCGTACCCACAGCCAGCACCAAATCCGCTTGCTGGTGAGCCATGAAGGCGGCCATGCACAACGGCGGATAAAATTGGGGGTGGTCTTCAGGAATG
>JAAEOP010001230.1 GCA_024223125.1 Chloroflexota bacterium | reverse complement strand
CTAAGGCGATGATTTGATTGAGATAAAGGACATCCCAAATGAACAATAATAACAATAGCAAAGAAGGAACAGAAAAACCAGGGTTTTTCCAAACCCATAAATAATTGAACAAAGCCATGTTAATGTGAGCATCGGCAACCCGTATCATGGCAGCCAAATTATTGAAGCCTAATTTTTGCGATAAACCAACTATAAAATTATTGATGGTTGCCACAACATTCGCTTGTGGCCCATAAATCATCCTGATTTCATCTTCTTTTGGCGTTTTATCACGACGATAATGAAGACCATTTTCGATACCCCAATGATGGCGTGCCCACTCTAACAATTGCGTTGCATTCGCTCGCTCATGAGGCAAACTGGTAATACCATAAGCTGTTTCAACTGTTATTTCACCTGTACATAAGTGAATCACCTTGCGTTCTAATTTGAATATTTGGGACAAGCCTGGCCAATCAATGAAATCAGTCTCATCACTCATAACCGTTATCATTCTCTGCTCTAAACGACCATGTCCTTTATTCGTTGATTGTGCTGTTTCCTGAGCCAATGAAGGTGTATGCCACCCCTTTGCTTTGCGCGGTGGCACAAAAAATTGTTCGACATCAGACCGAAGTGTTGCTTGATTGTCTTTAACAAACCAAAGATAATCTCCGCATTGCTGATTGGATGGCTGCGTTTACCATGGCCCAGCTTTTGCAGATTGCCCACTGCACCGTTATTCCAGCGCGGGAATCCCATTTTCAAACTGTACAGCAAGACATTTGGGGGTCGGGAATGAAGCGGGCGGGTATGAGCGCCGGTCTTTTTGCACGCACGGCCGAACAACCAGAATATCTTGTCGCCTCTGCGTGGCCGACGGTTGCACAGCATACCCAGTATCGCGCCAAACCATTCTACCCCTTGCGAAAAGCGGCACAGGTAGAAGCAGATGTCACCGTGCTGAGTGGCGTGTTGGTCAATCTAACGCCCCAATGGGCAGTCAGGGGAACATTGCCAAACCTTCAGCAAGGTAAATGATTGCTCATGAATCCAATCTCCAATCTCAAAAATGCTTCCTATCAATTGCCACTTTCTCTCGTTTAAGGGTATCATTATCAGGCCATGTCAATTAATCCGTATATTGCCGGGAATCCGATAGGAGATGATGCTGGGTTTTACGGCCGCAGAGACATCCTCCGCGACGTAAACCAGGTGCTTTCCCATCCGCAAAAAAATGCCATTGTCCTGTACGGGCAGCGGCGCATTGGTAAAACCTCCGTCCTCATGCAGCTGGAACGGCAGTTGGCTGAAGCTGACCGTTATACGCCCGTCTATTTTGATCTGATGGATCGGGCCGGGAAGCCGTTGTCTGTTGTCTTATGGGAATTGACCCGGCGCATCAGCCTGACCCTAAACCAACCCCCGCCCCCACGTGAGATGTTTGACGAGGAAGGGCTTTATTTTCGGGATACGTTTTTGCCAGATGCGGCCGCGCGCGCGGCCGACGGCGGCCTGGTACTCCTCTTTGACGAATTTGATGTGTTGGACGGCCCCACCCAGGAGCAGGCGGGAGCCGCCTTTTTCCCATATTTACGCAGTTGGATGGCGCAGGCGGCAGGGGTGCAGTTTGTGTTTGTTATCGGCCGTCGGCCCGAAGATTTGTCTACCCACACCATTTCCACCTTCAAAGGGGTGAAGGCTACCCATGTTGGGTTGTTGGCTCAAAAAGAAGCCCAAAAGGTGATTCGTCTGGCTGAAGAAAATGGCAGCCTGCATTGGCCGGCCGACGCCGTTGCCACCGTTTGGAACTGGACAAAGGGACATCCCTTTTTTACGCAGTTATTGTGTGAAACCATCTGGAACCAGGCGTATGAGGATGAAGAGGCTGAGGACGAGTTGCCCACCGTCTCGCCAGACTTGGTAACGGAATCGTTAGAGCCGGCCATGGCCGCCGGAGCCAACGCTTTTGTCTGGTTGTGGGATGGGCTGCCCCCGGCCGAGCGGGTGGTCATGGCCGCCATTGCCGAAGCAGAAACGGAACTAATTACCGGCGACGATCTGGTAGAGATTCT
>JAAEOP010001229.1 GCA_024223125.1 Chloroflexota bacterium | reverse complement strand
CGACGGCCGTAAGCGCCATTGACAATAAACAACCATTTACCGTCCGGCGGCGTGACGGTGGAAATGACCGCTTCAATGCCAAATGTGCCGCTGCCTTGCATAAGAATTGTTTCGTATCCTGCCTCAGCCACCTCCCCTAAGGCCAACAAATCTTGCCGAATTTGCTGCACGGTCTCAATAAACTTAAAATCCCGCGATCCCAAATCTTGCAACATTGCTTGCTTGACAGTGCGGCTGGTGGTTAAAGGACCGGGCGTAAACAAAATTTTATCTTTCCAACCCGAAATTTCTTGTGAGCCATTCATACAAATTGCTTCCCTTACCATTTAATTTTGTATATTGTAGATGGGGTTACGCAATTGCAGGGGGCTAAAACGATGATTTAGGTGACTGAAATGACGACAAATCATTTTTCAACACATCCTATTCGCCCAATAAGTGGCGGTACGAATGATGGTATACGGCCGCTGCGCTACGACTATTGGCGCACGGGATACAGCGCTCCCCTCACTCCCCCACCTGATTTATGGGTGGCGCAGGCCGGCGAGTATCATTGCAAACCAGGGTATGCAACCGGGAACTTTGAACATTCGCAGCGCACCCAGCTTTTTTATCATTTGCAGGGAAAGGCGGTGTGGGGAAACGGCCGTACCTCCATTCCCGTTACCAGAGGCGATTTGCTTATTTTCCCCGCCAAGCACTCGTTTAGTTACCAATCAAACGAGGCCATCAAACATCATTGGTTGGGTGTGGAAGGTGATTGGCCGTCGCAGTTTGCCCAGCAAGGGTTGTACCATTTGTCGTTGGCGTATGATGGCGACATGGAGGCAAAATTTGTAGCCATGCGGGAGGCATTGATTTTGCGGAAGCCGGGTCATGCGTTACAGGCCATTGGTTTGTTGTATGAATTGATGGCCCGGGTAGCGGAATTGTTGGGGGAACTGGCCGTGTCCCAATCCACCTATCCCGATACCGTCCAAAACGCCATCACCCACCTGCGTGAAAATTATGCCGCCAAATATGAAGCAGCGACAACGGCCGCTGCTGCCGGCGTCAGCCAATCCCATTTACGGGCCTTGTTCGAGAAATGGCTGGGCGAATCACCCCGTCAATTCCACACTCGTTACCGGATTGAGCAGGCAGCGCGGCTGCTTAATGAACAGCAATTAGGTGTGGCGGAAGTAGCCTACCATCTCGGTTTTGCCGATACACGCCACTTCTCGCGCACATTCAAACGGGTGATGGGCACGTCTCCGGGAAACTACAGGCGCGGCGCCAGCCAAACATGACAAAAATCAACGGTGGCTGCTTTTATTTGTCCGGTTCACTAAATGGCTTCATCTTAACAGCGATTCTCCCCTAATGAAATGTGTTACAATCTACTCATTGTTAACTGGAACAGGAGCAGATAATGGAACCAGAACCATTTAATTATATTGTAGCTCAGGATTTAGAGTACGCTTGGCTTAACTTCGAGCCAGACATTCCCCTGCCTCCGTTACCAAATGGAGAGCAGAATCCGTTTTACGTAACCAGGCCAGACAATGAGATGACAAAACTGCAACAGGCTTTGTTATTGCCGTTCCGCCAACCGCCAAAATATTTTCTTTCTGGTCATCGTGGCTGCGGAAAATCTACGGAACTTTACCGGTTGGCAGCCAATCCAGATATCAGTAACAAATATTGGGTCGTCCATTTTTCCATTCGGGACCAGGCTGATATTAACGATTTAGATTACAAAGATGTTTTGCTCATTATTGGCTTCCAACTTTATGAGCAATACCGGAAAGCCGGCGGCAAACTGGAAAAAGGCTTACTCAAAGAACTAAATGATTGGCGGGGCGATATTGCCGAAGAGATTACAATCTTACAATCGGGGCGGATAGAAGGGGGGCTGGATGCCAAACTATCAGTCGGATTTGCGGAACTGACCAGCAAAATAAAGCTGGAACCAAAAACGCGGCATCAAATCAGACAGGTGTTTGACAGAAATATTACCGGCCTGTTGGGCGTCATTAACAACATTACTGCTGCCATTCAAGGTAAAGAGAAAAAAACGCCCCTGATTTTGATTGATGATCTGGACAAACCCGATCTGGCAATTGCCCGCAATATTTTTTACGATCATCAAGAGTTGATGCTGCGCCCCAACTGCCCTATTGTTTATACTATCTCCAGTTCATTGTTCTACGACCAGGCGATTACGGCCGCCCGCGCCAAGACCCATTTTTTACCCAATATCAAACTGCATGAAAAAGGGAATCATAGCGCCAGATACAGCCCAGGCTACCATGCCTTGAGAATGTTTGTTCATCAGCGAATGCTGCCAGATCTGATCAACGATGAGGCTTTAGAACTGGCAATCACGATGAGCGGCGGTGTTTTCAGAGAGGTGGCCCGGCTGCTGCGCGACAGTATTGCCCAGGCACGAATCGGGGGTCGCCACCAGATTACCAGAGAGGATGTAGACAGAGGGGTTATAGAGCTGCGTAACACCTATTGGCGCATTCTCACGGCCGAGCAGCGTGACTATTTGCAGCAATTACGCCAGGACAACCAACCCCTTAACCCAGAGATATTGGCTCCCCTCCTGACGATGCTGGCGGCGCTGGAATATAATGGCGAGGGTACTTGGTATGATATTCACCCCGTGTTGGCTGAATTGTTGGCTGCGCTGCCTGAGGAACCGGACGCCAAAACGCTAACTTGAGCCGCATAAACTAGACCATTGACGATGACCATGAATGAAACATTTAGCGTCCCCGCCTCTTCCATTGAAGAACGAGTAGCGCAGTTGGCCTTTGAGTTGGAAAGCGCGCTTCGTTTTGACCGGGGCGCTATTATACTGGCAGTTTACCGGTCTGAATGGGTGCGGGAAGAGGCAGCCCAACTGTTGGCGGGGCGGTTACAAAAGATGGGGCAGCAGGTATTGCCGGTTTCCATCACACCCCAACACCCAGATTTACCTGGGATTTTGCAGGAGCGAGCCAATCGGGCAGAGACGGTCTATTTTGTGTCGGGCATTCAATTTGGCGGTGGAAAAGAAGGCCGGAATGTGTACCGTGCCCTGAATATTCGCCGGGAATATTTTATCGAGTACCGGCTGCGGGTTGTTTTTTGGTTGACAGAAGCAGAAGAGATTGCCCTGGCCCAACATGCCCCAGATTTTTGGGCGTTTCGGCATCGGGTGCTTGTATTTTTAGACATACCCCCGCCAAGCACAATTCAAGAACGAGCCAAAGGAATTGCCCTGCGTGATTGGGATCATGAACTGCTTCGCCCGGACACAGCCCAGCGCATTCAATGGCGGCAGCAGTTGTTAGCTGAACTGCCAGATTCCCCGGAAACGGCCGCAGCCCGTGGCGAACTGCTTTTTACACTGGCTTCTCTTTACAGCGCCCAAGCCAAATATACCCAAGCCCAACCTCTCTTTGAAGAAGCAATCACCGTTTGTGAGCAGATTGGCGATTCCCGCGGCGTCGCCGTCACCCAATCCTCCCTGGCTGACTTGCTCACGACTCGCGGCCAATACGATGAGGCCGAACGCCTCTACAAAGAATCCCTCGCCGTTTGTGAGCAGATTGGCGATTCCCGCGGCGTCGCCGTCACCCAATCCTCCCTGGCTGACTTGCTCAGAAACCAAAAACGATTTGATGAGGCTGAGCTGTTTTACCAGTCAAGTCTGGCTATTACACAAGCGATCAAGGATTTGCAGGGCACGGCTGTGATTTTGCAGGGATTGGGGCAACTGGCTTTGGATCGCGACCAACCAGAAAAAGCGGTACCTTTGCTGCAAGAAGCACGCGAGCGTTTTCTGGCCATCGGTCTAGGAAATTGGGCTGCCAGCGTGGAAAAATTATTGGCGCAGATCGAGCAAAATGATAGAGGTTCAGAAGATCTCCTGCAACTTGTGCGGCAGGCACGCAATGGGGACGAGACCGCCCGCAAACATGCCTGGGAAATGTGCAATGAATTGGGCCAGCAACATGATCCCAGTTTACAGGTTCTGGCCAACGGTTTGCGGCACGTTTTATTTGGGGCTGCGCCAGAAACGGCGCTGGCCAACGTCCCCACAGAACTGCGCCAACAGGTTATTGCTGTTTTAGAAGCGGCCGTTTAGCAGCCCCCATCACAAACCCCAACCTTCCCGAATTTGCCGCAACAATTGTATGGCGTTGGCAATTAGTTGTTTGTTGGCCGGTTTGTTGGGCCACAGACTGGCGCCGGAGGGATGGGGCAAGGGGAGGATGAAACGGCCGTTTACTTTGCCATTAGGAGATTGGGAGATTAGGGATTGGAGATTGGCAGG
>JAAEOP010001228.1 GCA_024223125.1 Chloroflexota bacterium | reverse complement strand
TGTAGCTTTTCATTGACATCACTCCGGTCTATATAAGGTGCAAGACACTTTTATCGAAGACTTCAATTATCATAAGGTTCGATCCGCAAGCTTAGGTTTAAACCAATGTGTCTTTCCAAGTGCCTTGCACCTGTGGCCTGAATTTTAAATCGACCCCTTACGGGGGAAATCTTTTAGTTGACTTATCGACATCTTGACTTCTATCCTCTACCTTTCTTTTTCTCTTTTCAGAACTACAGAATACCAGAATTTCAGGACTCAGAAAATGGGGGAGACTACTCGAAATCCATCGCTGTAGCTACTAACGTACGGGTAGTGGTCGACGCGGGAGCCGCAGCGAGCGTCGTCTTGGGCGTCGAACCAGGACCCGCCCCGCAACACACGGAACATTTGTTCTTGTTCGTCGCTCCAATCCAAACACCACTCCCACACATTACCGGCACAATCGAGGGCCGTTGTCGGACTGTTGCCTTCCGGAAACAACCCCACCGCGCTGGTGTGATTGATCTTGCTCTCTCGCGTGTTGGCCAATCCTGCCTGCCACGTATTGCCCCACGGGTATTTCCACCCATTCTGGCCCCGGGCCAACCGTTCCCACTCCGTTTCACTCGGCAAACGATAGGTCAGCCCCTTCTCGTTGGCAGCGGTCAACCAATTACAAAATGCTTCGGCTTCGTACCAGGTTACGCCAACCACCGGTTGGTTAGGGTTCTTAAAGCGGTCATCATCCCAATAATCGGGCCGATCCATCTTCTGCCAATCGTATTTTGGCTTGCCTTGCCGCCATTGCCAGCCTGCCTCGCTCCACCATTCTTTCTTTTGATATCCCCCGGCAGCCATAAACAGTTTGAATTGGGCGTTGGTCACCGGGTAGACCCCGGCCCGGAACGGGGCTGTTTCCCGTTCCTCTTCTTTGTCTTTGTCACCGTAAATAAATTTCCCCTGCAACGGCGGGGTCAATAACGGCGGCAAAGTGGCTACGCCTTTTCGCGGGTCGCCCAGGCGGCCCAACACCTGGCCGGCGGCTACCCGTTCCATCAGCAGGTTGGCTTTGGGGTCGGCCACGTCTGGGTCGGTCAGGCAACGGGCCAGGCCGGCGGTTATTTTACTTTGCAGCGCTTTTTCCAGCAGGGCGCGCCCGCTGCGACCCACATCCCACAGGCTTTCAGCGGCCAGTTTGTAGCCGGCCAGGCGGATGGCAGGGGCGGCCTTCGCTTCATCCGCCTGGTCCAGCAGTTCGTCCAGGTAATCCTCGCAGGTCAGGGTATTTTCAAAGACCGTAGCCCCGGCCGCCAACCGAATCGGTTCGCGCCAATGGTCATCCGGGATCAACTTGGGCCACAACTTTTGCCGATCTTTTGGGCGCAAGCCCAAAATCAGGTGGTAGCCGGTCAAAAACTCGCGGAAGGTGCGGTGCTGCCGGCCAAAGCCAAACAGTTTGTCCCGTTCCTGCAGCAGGGTGCCCCGGCTGGTTATCACCTCCAAAAATTTGGTGGCGGCCGTCTGCTTTTCCTCATCCTCAGCATTTTTAAAGCCGGCTTCCAGCCAGCGGACGGTTTGCTCTTTGTTGGCCCCATCTTTACGGGCGCGGTGCATTTCAAAGGCCAGCCGGGCCAGCAGTTGGCGCTTAAAATCGGGCTTACCGGCCAGCAGCCGGCCCGGCTCGTCGGGCCGCAGCTTTTCGTAAAGCATAATATCCACGCAGCGGCGGTACAGTTGGGCCCGCTGCTCCGGTAGTTCGTGATCGTAAAAATAGACCACGCATATTGTGGTAACAATCATGGGGGTAACGGCCAGTTGATCCAGGGGACTGCCTTCCGGCATACGTTCCAGAATATCGTTGGCCTCCAGATCGCGCTCGGTGTGGGGGCGGATGCCCTGCACCCACTGCTTTATCTGGGTGGTTCGTTCGGCGGGGTTAAGGTCTTGCACCCACAAAGTTTGAAAGTCGCCGCCCAGTTGGGCCGGGCCGCCGTAAGCCGCCACCCGCGAGGAGAGGATGATGGTGTTGCCTTCCCTATTAGAACCGGCCAGATCGCGCACCACCTCAATCACCTGGCAGCGGGCGTCGATATCGGCCACCTCGTCAAAGCCATCCAGAGCCAGAAAACAGCGCCCGCTGTGCAGCAGGTCGCGGTAGAAATCGGGCGGCAATTCCGCCAACCCGTAGCGGGTGCGGAAAAATTCCGGCAAGAAGTCGATAAAGCTGCCCACAGAGATATCTCGTGGGGGGGTGTCGCTGCGGCAAAAGTGGTGGTAATAGCGCAGGGGCACAAACAGCGGAATTAACCCGGCCTTTTCCGCGCCGGTTTGTTGTTGGGCAAAAGCGTCATCTCCGGTCAGGCGGGCGTGGGCCAGGGCGCCGGCCAGGTGGCGCAAAATGGTGGTTTTGCCCGAACCGGCATCGCCCAGCAGGGTTAAGCGACGCCCCAAACGATTATCGGGGTTCAGCAGTTGGGTAGAAAGCAAGTCGGGCCGGCCCGCCTTTTCCGGGGCAGGTTGTCCACCTCGCTCTTCCTCAACAGGCGGCCGCCCGGCAATCCGCAGGGGCACGTAAAATTGCTCCAGCGACACGCTGGCAAAGTCGCGTTCCTGCCCCTCCTGAAAAATGCTAAAGTCGAGAATCGCTTGTTTATCGCGCACCCGGCGCAAGTAGGTTTCCAGTTGATTTGACATAGCAATATCCTTGTAGCGTTTTTGATACCTTATCATATCATAACTCCGGTTCATTGTCAGGGAGTGCCGGCTAAAACCGGCTCCATCAGCTTTTTTTATTTGCAAAAAACACTCGCATGCATTCGCACGCAATTGGCACATTCGGCGCACGGAACTGCCTCACTTCTCCATATACTTTGGGAAACAAATACCCTAGACTGGGGGGAGTTTGTAGAGTTCGTTGAGTTTATAGAACCGATTATGCGTAATTACCCAACTACCAGACCTTTAGGGTTTCAAGAGACACTTTTGCATTGGATTTATAGGTGCAATGGTAGATTTTTGCTAAATGTTGGCCCTTGAGAAAACCCTAAAGGTCTTGGATACTCATTTACGCATAATGAGTTATAGAGTTTGTAGAGTTACGTGAGTTATGCTTGCGGTTTGAACTCATAAAACTCACTCAACTCGGAACTCTATGAACTTTAACAAGGAAGGAGGTGGTTATTAACATCATCTAAGTTTAGTCCTTCCTAATTTAACGTAAGGCCGGGGAGGAGGGCCTGCCCTCAGCGTAGACGAAGGAATGAAAAGTGAGACCACCCAATTTCAACCTCTATCTTCATCCCTTCAACTGCT
>JAAEOP010001227.1 GCA_024223125.1 Chloroflexota bacterium | reverse complement strand
TGCTAAAAAATAGGGAAATCAGCCACAAAAAGTACAAAAAGCCCTCTTGATTCTGTGTTTTTTGTGCTTTTTGTGGCTATTCCCTTGAGCAACTCGGGGAGGGGGCTGAACGGTTACGGATCAACTCCAGTGGCGTGAGGCTCAGGTAGGTCTCGGCTGTATAACGCGGCCGCGGGCCTATACCCCTGAGTACGCTGGGCCGGGGAGGAGACCCCCTAGACCCCGCCGTTCGCTGCCGTATTTCGAGACAGGGTGCGTACCTATCATGGATGCGGCTACATTATTTTTCTATACTGTATACTTCCTTCAAACGATCACCCGCACATCAGTGCGGGCTTTCATTGTCTCCCTCCTCCCATCTACACTGCTTTATGCCACCTGCAGTAGAGGAGGGAATGTTTTTTAGTGTTTTTTTCGCGACTGCGACACCTGCTTTGTTCAGTTTATGTTTTATTGGAGTGTGAACCTTTGTTTCAAGAAAATCTCCAATAAAGGCAATAAGCCTATGCAGAAAATCAAATCGCTTTATTATATGCTCTCTAAACCAAGGCATAAACCTGTTATTTAGCCAGGGTATGACTCGATCTCTCATCACCGGAATTTTCTTTATCCAGTCTATCAACCATGAGAAAACAAGGATTTCGATTATTGGATAGATCCAAGTGAACCAAACGGTGTTGGTCAAAAAATTCCATGCTACTCCAGAAACGACCCAAAGGGTTTTGAAAAAACCAATTACTATGCCTTTGATCGCGGCAAATGCAGTAACGTTTGATAAACCAGCAAGTATAGCTCCACCAACTGCAACTACCGACACCGGTAGAAACATGGCCGCTTTTTGTTTTCCACTAAGGTTATGCCACCAGTATTTACCTGGCTCTTTTATGGGGGGTATGAACTGCTCATTGATATGTTTCGATATAACATGATCAATAAACCATCTCTTTAATCCAATAATAAATGCCTTGCCCAAGGTTAGGCCGGCAAGGAATACGACAATTTTTTTCCATATTGCGGATATTGTACCTGTTACCGCCTCCTGCCAACCTAGGCCTTTTGTAAAAAACAAGCCATACAAGAACATGACTAACAATATAGTACCTATGACAACAAGGACTTTTTTTTTAGTCGGCCATTTTGACACTCTGTGAACCTCTTCTACTTTAACCTAACCCTGCAGAGCTGAAGCCGGCGCGATAGCCTGCTGTGCATGTGCGCTATCTCAACTGTCGGCAAGGCCAGTTGCAGCGCGAGGGCTCGCGAGGGTCGGAAGACCGGCATCTATCGGCGCCGTCGACCTGCCGAGACCCTCTTGTACCGGGTGGTACAGGAACACCTGGAGACCTTCCTGTCGCTGGCGGATGATCCCATGGGTCACGGATTGCCAGGCTACGTGGAACAGGATTTTCGCAAATATCTCCAGTGCGGAATTCTGGCCCATGGTTTCGCCCGGGCACGGTGCCCGGAATGCGGCCATGACTTTTTGGTCGCCTTCTCCTGCAAAGGGCGCGGAGTATGCCCGTCGTGCAACGCCCGGCGCATGGCGGAGACGGCGGCACACCTGGTCGATCACGTCTTCTCGCGACTACCGGTGCGCCAGTGGGTGTTGTCTCTTCCCAAACGGCTGCGTTATTTCCTGCGGCATGAACGGCGTACGGTCACCGCGGTACTGACGGTCTTCCTGCGGTTGATCGAACAGCGGCTGCGGGCG
>JAAEOP010001226.1 GCA_024223125.1 Chloroflexota bacterium | reverse complement strand
GGTGACGATGCCGCGCTCATCAATGGTGTAAACAGGATTGCCATTGACATCGTAGATGGTTTCGGTACGCAGGTTGAGACCGCCAGGGCCGCAATCTTGCACCTGAGCCGTCTGCCGGTTGAGGGCGTCATATTCATAACAGGTGACTGTGCCATCGGGCGCTGTCGTCGTTTCCAGGTTGTTGTTCAGGTTGTAGGTGTAGCTGGTGGTCAGGGAGAGACCAACTTCATCCCGAATCTGGGCCGAAACACGGCCGAGCGAATCATACACCGTGCGGTTAACATAGCCATCAGTATCAGTGATCGTTTCTACACGGCCGTTGAGGTCGTGCGTATAGGTAATCGTCGCCCCGGCGGGATCAATAACGTTCACCAGCCGGTTGGCGTCATCATAGCGGAAGCGGGTTATGTTACCCCGGGCATCGGTTTGCGCCGCCAGGTTGCCGTTGATGTCATATTCGTAGCTGGTTTGGGCCACCACGCCATTAGCAATCGTGTATTCCTGCAGCAGACGGCCGTCGGCGTCATAGACAAAAGCGGTGACAATGTTACGCCCGCTGATGCCGTCTGGCGTGTAATCTGTTACCCGGCGTGTCAGATTGCCCGTTTCGTTATACTCGCTCAGGGTGGTAATGCCGGCAGCGTTGGTCTGGCTGATGACGCGCCCTATATTGTCGTAAAGGAAAAGGGTCACATTCAGGCCGCCGGGAGCGATGACGGTCTGGGAATTGCCCAAAGCGTCAAACTCTTTATACGTTGTGGTCAGCGTCTCTGTCGGACCCAGGCCGCCGTCATTTTCAATGATCTGGGTGAGCAGACCGGGTACCGGAGAGACGCCGGGGGCAAAGAGCGGGTTGGCGCCACTGGCCGCTTCATCCGGCGTCCCCTGCGTGTACACATAGCGGGTAACGGTACCCCGTGCATCTGTTTCCGTTTCCACAAAGCCCAGAGCATTGTAGGCGTAGCTCTGAGTCGGCGTCACCAGGAGACCATTTTCGTCGGTGATTACCGGGTATTCGATGCGGATAAGATTACCTATTTGGGTGAGGTTCTCTTCATAATCATACGTGTAAACGGTTGTATTGCCGTAGGCGTCCGTTGACGACTTAATCTTATTAAAACGCTCTTCATAGGTATAATGAACCCTTTGCGCATTTGTAGGGTTAAACTGGTCACATTCTGCCCCGTCAATACGGGCTACCGAAGTTAAATTGCCACGATTATCGTAGCTGGCGTCCATACAATCGCCGCCATTTAGCTCCAGACCATAAACGTTGTTTGCCCTATCCCGCTCGTAGGTGGTTGTGCGTCCGGAGGCGTCTGTGCGCTCAACCCAATTGCCCCATCTGTTCGTCAGGCCGCTAATACTGCCCCGGCCGTATGAGATGCTATCTACTAATTGTGTCGTTGTCGGTACGGCCGGCGCCGGCGCTAACGGCGTCCCTACCGGACTGTTGTTAATCAAGGGGAATGCTGTGTCCGAAGGAGCAAAGGTGCGCGTTTCCGAGGCGCTGGTAGTCTGGCCGGTCGCCGGATCGTAAACAGCGCGAACAGGTCGAGTGTCGCTTAGTACACGGCCGTACTGGTCGAAGGCATAACTGGATATATCGCCGTTGCGGTCAATATGTTGTGTTAGTAGGTTGTCGGCGTTGTAGAAGAAGGATTCTGTACTACCCTCAGGATAGGTGACAGAGGTTAACTGCCCATTCCCGTCTACCGTGAAATCAGTCACCCGGCCGGCGGGGTCTGTGATGCTGTCCAGTTTGCCATTGGCGTAGGCAAAGTTCCATGTCCAATGGGGGGTGCTTTCACCAGGGGCACTGATATTCATGGTAGCGATGGAACCATCGGTGTTGTAGGTGTAGCTGAGGACACGGCCGTCGGGATAGAGCGTGTAATCGTGGCGTCCCTGGTCATTAAAGTAGACATTACGGCCGTTGTTATATTGGCGGATGTACGCGCCTGAACTGTCATCGTAAGACAGCGTACTATTGTCAGTTTCCGTTCGGCCGGCTGTGAAGGGAATAATGCCATCCATCAAAACAGGTGGCCGCCAATG
>JAAEOP010001225.1 GCA_024223125.1 Chloroflexota bacterium | reverse complement strand
CCAACCAATGTACCCGCGCCACCAGTGTTAGCCAAAATGGCTTCGGCGATGAGAAATGGGGCCGGGTTGATGGCTAAAATCTCGCTGATGAGAATGGTAACGGGGGCGATGAGGACAACGGTGGTGACGTTATCGAGGAACATGGAGAGGACAGTTGTGACGCTGCCCAATAAGATGAGCAGGCGAATGGAATTGCCTTTTGACCATCGTCCCCCTTGGATGGCTAGATATTCAAAAAAGCCGGTCGGTTGCAACAGCGCTACCAACACCATCATGCCAAAGAGAAGGGCCAGGGTTTCAAAATCTACGGCCGTTACCGCTTCTTCTTCGCTGTAAAATCCCCAAAAGATACCGGCGGCAATCATCAGACCAGCGCCAGCAATGCCAATGATGGTACGGTGGATTTTTTCGGTAAAGATAATGAATAGTGTGACCACAAAGATGAGTGAGGAAACGAGGATGGCTGTATTTTGTTCAGTCATAGAATGTCGCCTTATGGGTTGCTTTGCTGCCACTGAGCCAGGAACGCCGTACCAATGTCAACGCGAGAGGCTAACCCGACCAGACGGCCGTCATCATCCACCACCGGCAAATCATACATTTCGTGTTTGTCTAAAATGGCAAAGGCGCGTAACAGGCCGCTGCTTTCCCGTACCGAAACGGCCGTTCCCATGAGATTGCGGATAGGTGTATCGGCCGTTTCGGCCGAAATAGCCGCTTCCTCATATACACCAAAATTTGCCCGCACAAAATCAAAGTCTGGTATCAAATCCACAAAAGCCGGCATGACCAACTGTAACAGATCGCGTATGTGTAAAATGCCTACTAGATGGTTACTCCCATCCACGACGGGCAAGGTACCAATATGGTGCTGGACAAACAATCCGGCAGCTTCTTGAACTGTGTCCTCAACCCCAATGGAAATAGCGTTCGTTTTCATATATTGTTGTACTTTCATGGTTTTGCACCTCATTAAGCAGATCGTATAAAATGGAGGAGTCAGGAGATAGTGATTTCTGATATGTTACGGCCGTTACGGATGTCACGATGATTCTGTGGAGATTTGGTTACGACCGTTGGTATATTTTTTGCAACTATACAGCGACCAGAGGTGCGACGCACTTTCAAAAGGCATCGTCAGGGCATATGACTCTGGGAAAAGTGCATCGCACCTGTATCGTTGCTATTTTTTATTGGCTGACAGCCGCACGCTCCCTGCCATCCATCCCTCATTCATATGATCATTGTTACTATCAAAAGGCCGCTTGAGTTCAGTAACATGAATGTACTCTTTTATGTAAGAGAATCCAAATGATAAGGAGTGTTAACAACCATGATTAAACGACTATCTTTTCTGAGTTTGCTTATCCTGCTGTTGTTGGCGGCTTGCAATACGGCCCCAACCAGACAAAAGACAGCGCCAGCCGCAGCGCCCGATAGCGGGCCGGTGATTGAAGTGTTTCGGGCGCCTACCTGAGGTTGTTGTGGCGATTGGATTGCGTATTTGCAGGAGAATGGATACGCGGTGCAGGTCAATGATGTGTCTGACCTGACGGCCGTAAAAAACAAGTACCACATTCCCGCATCATTACAATCTTGCCATACGGCCGTCGTGGACGGCTATATACTTGAAGGGCATGTGCCTGTAACAGAAATTGAACAAATGTTAAACGAGCGGCCAGACATTGCTGGTTTGGCTGTAGCCGGAATGCCGGTCGGCTCACCTGGTATGGAGGTAAATGGGGCGACCACACAACCGTATGACGTGGTGGCTTTTGATGAAGCCGGGAATATGGAAGTGGTAGCCAGTTATAAGTGAGAAATCGTTTTGCCCTCTTAATCTTGCCCCATGTTCTAAAAAACAAACCGCCCCAGATATTTCTGGGGCGACATTTTTTATGGGCGGTACAAGACTCGAACTTGTGACCTCTACGATGTCAACGTAGCACTCTAACCAACTGAGCTAACCGCCCTCTGTTTACAGCCGAATTATATCCATCTTATGCCCTTCGTCAAAAAAATGACATAATGTTTGGTTGCCGTCGTAAACGGCCGTATGGTATAGTTGCAGCCAGACCAATTTTACTCAGCGAACCAAACCTATCTGGTTTGACAATATCCAGGTTAACCGCTTTGACACGACGAAAACAAGAAAAACGACAAAGGCCAAACTTAGGACTGTTGGGCTTTATTCTGGCATTATTTATTCTGGCATTTCTGGCTTACTTTCTCCAGGATAGCCTGAATGTGCCCTATGGTTACTTGTTGTCCGTTATCTGGGTGGTGGTGGCCATAGTAACTTTTGTGTTTGGGGTCATTTACTTTGCCCAATTCATTACCCCCCTGCCTGGGAATGAAGGCTGGTGGGAAGCGCTCCGGCTGATTTTGCGAGCAGATACGGCAGCATTCGGCCAGTTTATGGCTGAACCTCGTCCCCGAAAAACGAAAAGGAAGCGGCGAACGGCCGCGCAAACAACAGAACCAGTCAGAGAAACCCCCTACAGTTTAGAGTTTTTACGCGCCGGGCTTATTCGCAGCTTTCAGGTGTTATCTATTGTTAAGGACAACAGCTATATTCGGCCGGCCGGCCCAGGATTTGTCATCCTTTATAGAAAAGAAGGCATTCGGCAGGTGATTGATTTGCGGACTCATTTGCGGAGCGCGTTGGTAAAGGTGAATACAAGGGATGCCATTCGGGTTGAAGCCGGGGTTACGGTGATTTTTCGGGTGAAACAGTCTGAAGCAGATCATTCCCAGACTGAACTGCTTTTTCCTTTTGAAAGGGAGGCGATTTTTCACCTGAGTTATGATGACAGTGTTAACCACAAAGGTGAAACTTACCGCTGGCTTGATCAGGTTGTGCCCCGCGCGGCCGCATTAGCAGTCCAAGAATTGGCCCAATATACGTTGGATGATTTGATTCATGTTCCGCTTACGGCCGTCTCGCCCCGACAAGAAGTTGGCCAGCGCATCAGTACAGCCATGAAGCGTGAATTTGGACATCGGGGTATTGAAGTAATCACCATATCCATCGGCGTCTTGATGCTGCCGGAAGAAGTTCAGAAACAAAACATCAAAACGTGGCAGGCTGAATGGCAGCGCAAAATTAAAATAGAAGAAGCCATCGGCGAGGCAGACGTGATTCGCCGTATGAAGCAGGCTCGTGCCCACGCCCAGATTGAAATTATTGAAACCATTATCCAAAATTTGCAAACGATGCGGCAGGAAAATGAGTCGGATATGTATCAGGTGATTACACTGCGCCTGATTGATGCTCTGGAAGAAGCGGTGGCTGATAACTCTTTGCGGACTTTAGTTCCCCAGCAAATCATGACCAACCTGGTCTCAAACACATCGGCTTATGTGCAATCGCAGATCAACGATCCGTTACTGATGGCCGGGAAAGCAGATGATAGCAAGGATGAGGTTGAGGTACCTGTTCAAACCAAACAGGTTTCCTCTAATATGGAAGTAGAAACTACCCAGCAGACAGTCTCTACCGGGTCTTCATAGATTTGACGCTTATAGAATGAGAGAAAGTATCTTATGAATTCACGAACACCTGGTTACAAGCACACCTGGTTTACCTGGATATTGGTAGGGTTATTTTTAGCCTATTTACCATTTGTCTGGTTTTTGGAACGGCCGAATCTGGAGATGTTTTTGCCCCCGTGGACTGATCTCAGAGCGTTAATCCTTGCTCTGATTAAACTGGGTCGCCATCTCATTCCCATTGTAGTGGGGTGGTGGTTTGCTTACCAGGCGGCCGTGTATGCAGTGAAGGTATTATATGATTTGCCAGATCAACAAGCGGCGCAAGATTTTTTGTCAGCGTTGAAATCGCCCGACGGCCGTTATGCCTCCGTTGTATCTGTCAATGATGCCACTTTGGAAGATGACCGGTTTGCCTCCGTAGTGCTGCGTGTAGGCGGACCGGGCAAAGTAAAAGTAGACGGAGGGAATGTGGCGGTGATAGAGATTAACGGCCGTTTCTCCCGCGTACTGTCTCAAGGAACGCACCGGCTGCGGCCGTTTGAATTTGTGCATATGGTGTTGGACACTCGTTTACAAGAACGTCAGGAAACCGATGTTCCCCTTCGCACGCGGGATAATATAGATTTGACCGCCTCATTTTCCATCACCTACCGTCTGCGCCGGGGAGATGTGCCCGCTACCAAAAACAGACCTTTTCCTTTTGCTGAAACGGCCGTGCGCACGGCCGCTTATACGCAAACTGTATTAGATGAAGGGAAAGTCAGCAATTGGGACAGCAAACCTGTTCTGACGACAAAATCTAAGCTGGGTGCGGCCGTAGCTAAATACAAACTGGATGAAATTCTACATCCGGCCGGCCAGGGAGAAGAACCGTATCGCACCTTACAAAATGAAGTCTTACGCGCTGCCCGTTCAGATTTGCACAAATTGGGCATAGAATTGCTTTCTGTGCATATTGACAGGTTGGATATACCCTCGGAAGTGGAAGATTTGTATATTCGTTACTGGCGCTCTCAGTGGGAATCACAAAATTCTTTACGCTTGGCTGACGGTGAGGCAACGGCCGTAGAAGAGTTAGAAATAGCCAGATCAGAAGCAGAAGTGGCTATCACCAAAGCCATTATAGAAAGTATTCAACAAGCCAAACGTACTGGCGCTATTACCCGCACCAGTGATATTGTCGCTTTGCGTCTGGTAGAAGCTTTGGAACGGATGGCCAGGAAAACGCAACAGGCACAAGTGTTACTGCCCCTGCTAGAAAATACCCGCAATGAGCTGGCAATGCCCATCCAAATTGATCAATCTAATCAGGGAGTGGACGACACATGAGTGGGGAATCTCCGCGATCCTTCCAAAACAACAGGCAAACCAGAGTGGCGGTCAACCACTTGATGGATCTGATACAAATCCGTTTTCCAGATCCCAGCCCAGACGTATTTACGCTAGAATCTTTTCAATTTGCTTTTAAGATTTCCGGTCTTAGCGCAACGGCTATCCAATATATTGAACAATCCAGGCGAATAAACCTGTCAGATGCACTTCAATTAGGTTTGAATTATTTCCACACCGGTCTCATTTATCTTTATGAGGGGGAAATTCTGGCGGCCGATAATCATTTTAAAAGAGCCTGGGACGCTTGGGCCAGGGAAGTGGATCAATCTTTATTCTGTCTGGCTTCTTTAGGCAGAGGTTATGCTTTGGAAATTGCCTACCGGTATGAAGGTGCCATGAAATATTATTATTACGCCCAAAATTACCACGCCAAAATCCGCCTTCGCAATTATGCTCATAATGATGAGCAACAACAGCGAATGCAAGCGTTTAAGAATTCGATAGAGGATCATATTAAAGAAGCCCAAAAAAACCTGCGTCAACTTATGCAGCCTGTACCGGAAACGGCCGTACAAGATGAACAAATTGAACAAGATTCAGAAACAGTTCCCAACAACGAAGAAGACCACCCTCCCGAACCCACCACATCTGAACCCCCTGCGGCCGAAGAGGAACGGGGCAGTGATGAAGAGACCGTTCCGCCACCTATAAGCAATATTAACCATCGTAACTTGCTGCCCATTTTAGGCCATGTGAAAACGGAAAGAGAGTATCAATGGTATGAAGTGGATAAACGATTGTCTGATGAATTTTTACCTTTTGTGCAACCAGGAGATTGGTTATTAGTTTATACTCAACCAGAACAAACAGTAGCAGCAGAGCAGGAACGACCGATTATGGTCCTGTTTGAATCGGAAATTGACGGTACAATTCTATTGAAGCCCCATCCATCCACTGCCCGACCAATGGCCCGACAGCGCATTCACCTAAAACCGCTCACAATGCAAACGGGGACATTCATTCTACAAAATGGTAAGGCTATCTTTACGGAAACAGAACATCAGATTACGATGAATCTGGAGGACATTTTTGGTGTGGTGATGGGTTTGTGGCGACCTGTGGCCCAAATGTCTGAAAATCCTTAACGGAGAGGAAGCAAATGACAAATCATGTGCTCGTCGTAGGAGCGACCCTGTTAGATACAAAAGGTAAACCAAATGCCGGCCTGGAGCCAAATACATCCAACCCGGCCAATGTGCGCGTAACGCGCGGCGGCACGGCACGCAATGTGGCCGAAAATCTGGTGCGCCTGGGGGCCGATGTATTGTTGGTCTCTGCCATTGGCGACGATCTAATCGGTCAACGGCTTATTGACCAAACGGCCGCAGCCGGTGTAGACGTGACCCATATTCAAACCATTGAAGGTCAAAATACAGGCACATATATTGCTGTGTTGGAAGAAGATGGGTCACTGTCGGTAGCGTTGGATGATACGCGAGTGATGAGCCATATTACCCCCGCTTACCTTAACCAGCGCCACCGTCTCTTCCAGGAAGCGAAGCTGGTAATGATGGACGGCAGCCTGACGCCGGAAACGATACAAACGGTTGTTAACCTTTGCCAAAAATATGATGTCCCCCTCTGTGCTGATCCTTCTTCGGCGCGACTGGCTTATAAGTTACGGTCGCATCTTTCCAATCTCCATCTTGTGGTGCCCAATGAAGTGGAAGCAACCGACTTATGCCAATGTGATTATGCCGGCCATGACCCCGATGCCAGTTTAGACCTGGCCCGTAGATTGGTGCGTCAGGGTGTAAAAAATGTGGTCGTCACGCTCTTTGATTTTGGGTTGGTTTATGCTACCTCTACCGAAACAGGCTACATTCCCCCCTCTTACATGGAAATGGTAGACAGCACCGGCACAGGTGATGCGGTAACGTCGGCCATCATCTTTGGCTTTTTGAATGATCTACCCCCCTTTCAGGCTATCCGTCTGGGCGCTGCGGCCGCCAGCCTGACGTTGCAAACCAATGAAACGGTCGTGCCTGATCTTAGTCTGGATATGTTGTATGACCATTTGATTGTTTGAGTTTGCAAGTGGCAAGTCGTCACTCCAACCCTTATCACCTATGAATAACCTCATTGGCATTATTATTTGTTTTGTTTATATTTTTGCGATTATTGGATTGGCTGAAGGGCTGGGCCGATGGCGGGGATATGGCAGTGATTTTACGCGCAAAGTTATCCACATTGGGGTGGGGATGATGATTTGGTTTATTCAATATTTGTTTGATAATCCCTGGCCGTTTGTGGCCGCCAGCGCTGTTTTTATGGTAATCAATTTGCTTGATTGGAAATACGGTTTTGTTGCTGCCATGTCCAGCAGTGATCGCGCTAATTTGGGGACGGTCTATTTTCCGTTGGCGGCCGCAGTCGTAGTTCTCATCTTTTGGGATCGGCCACCGTTGATGGTAGCTGCTCTGATGCCCTTAACCTGGGGGGATGGATTGGCGCCGGTTGTGGGCAGGGCTTACGGCCGTCATCCATACACCATTGCTCATCACACCCGCACCTACGAAGGCTCGGCCGGTTTCTTTGGCGCCTGTCTGTTTTTCACCTGGCTGGCCTTGTGGCTCGTGTCCGGCTCCCCAGAAATTTCCCCTCTGGCCGCTCTGGCCCCCGCCGTTGTCGTTAGTCTGGCTGCCGTCCTGGTTGAAGCAATCTCTATCTGGGGGCTGGACAATTTGACGGTTACGGCCGTGGCAATCTTAATCCTCTCCCTGTGGCCCTTCTAATGTCGCTGTTCAGAAGCTAGCGAACAGTTTTCAGTCATACTTATTCGTAAGAAATGGTCCTTGAAAACTTGACTAGATGTGTTCGATAGTCAGGTTTTTTTTGCGAACCTGATATTTGCCGGTGCTGGCTAATACCTGGGGTACGAACTGTTCGGGCACATCTACAAAGGTGTGCTGCTCTTGAATGCGAATGGCGCCGATGACCCGGCCAGGAATGTTGGCATGATAGGCGATTGTGCCCACAACATCATTGGGGCGAATCCCCTGCTCTTTACCGGCGCTCAAGGTCAGACGAACCATCCCTTGTTCTCGGCTCCGGTTTGCACGACCGTGTCCATTCCCCTTTTTGTGGCGCCCATTGTGACGGCTGCGGCCGTTGCTGTGATCATAACGTGATTTTGCCGGTACAACGTCACTGATTGCGGCGATGGGGCGCTGCTTTTCCTCGGCGCGGGCCAATTTCAATGCGGCCGCCGCCACTTCTACCGGATCATACCCCTCGGTTGCTAATGTCTCCACAATTTCACGTTCACGGGCACAACGGCCGCGTCGCAGCCAGACCATCATCCGCTCCACAAGCTGCGTTTCCCGGTAAGCTTTAATATCATCAAGTGTGGGTAAAGTCAT
>JAAEOP010001224.1 GCA_024223125.1 Chloroflexota bacterium | reverse complement strand
TATGCAACCCAATGTTGTTGATGCTTATGTTAAGTTAGTGTATAAATATCATCCTGACTTGGACCCAGAGGCCAAATCACCATCCTAGATTTGACTAACACGACATTTGTCGGTATCTCCGTTTCGAGTTGACACAATAGAACTGTTGCTAGTTAAGGAGGCTGGGTTAAGGTAACGAAACCCAGCCTTTTTTATCTTTACACTCTCTCTGCGATGCGGCCAATCGTTTGCAAAACATCGATGGTGTGGCCTACACCTTCGATGCCAATGGTAACCTACTCAATACTGATGTAATGACCAATGTATTCGACTCGGCCAATCGGCTGGTAGAAAGCCAGCGAGAGGCCAACACCGTCCAACCCATTTACAATGGCACCAATGATCGCGTCGGGCAGACCGTGGGCTTAAGCACGACGAACTTCGCCCTCGATATTGCGGCTGGGTTGCCAGAGGTGATTTACACCAGCGAAGGCAACACCTACCTGCACCTGCCCGGCGTGATTGTGGCCGAAAGCAGCACGGGCGAGACTCGGTACTTGTTGAGTGATGGTCTCGGCTCGGTGCGGCAGGCGGTGGCTGAGACCGGCTCGGTGGTCGCTTACAATGAATTTGACCCGTATGGTAATCCGGTGCAGAATGGTAGCTCGCCGTATGGGTATACGGGGGAGTGGTGGCAGG
>JAAEOP010001223.1 GCA_024223125.1 Chloroflexota bacterium | reverse complement strand
GCAGGTGGTCTGTCAAGGGGATGTTTCGCTGGTAAACAAAACCTCAAATCCAGTAGAGATTCCTGATGGCATGGTTTTGCAGGGTGAAGTAGTGTATGAGTGAGGCGGGCGAGTTGCAAGTGGCAAGTTGAAAAGCTACATCTATTGTAGCGTAAACGGTCAGTTTGTGCGGACAAACTAACCGTTTACGCTACACTCATTTGGTCAGAATTAACAACGGCCGTTCCTCACTCACCACCAAACTTTCCCCAGTAGAGATCAATTCCAGCCGCATTTGCCAGGTAACGTTATTGACATTGCCGGGGGCAGTGGCCGTCAGCCGGTAATTCAGCCCTAAATTGGGTTCGGTTAATGTGCCTAGCGACCGTACCTCTCCATCCACCAACCAGACCAAACTGAACTGTTGCTCTTCTGTCAGCGGCAGCGGCCATTGCCAGTAAAAATTGATGCGGTCGCTGGGTTGGTAACGGCCGTTTAGCGGTGGTCCTAGCAAAGTGATTGTGGCTTCTGGAGGGAGGGGTGAGGGGGTGATGGTGGGCTGGGGCGAGGGGGTGACAGAGGGTTGAGGGATGGGGATGATAAGGGAGGCCGCCGTTGGTTGCTTTAGTGATGAGGTATTGGGGACTGTTACTGCTGGCTGCTCTGGGATGATGGCTGCGGCCGTTGGAAAACGAGGGGCCAGGTTGATGATTGCCAGGAATAGCAGCAGAAGCGAAAAAGGGATAAACAGGTATAAGGTACGTCGGTTCATGGTTTGAGGGGGGGATGTAACGTTAAGGTGTGTCGGGTTACGGCCGTCACATCTTCAGCCGTCCAGGCCCATTGATAAGTGTCGCCATTTAGCCACGGTTGGATTAAATCGCCATAATGGGGACTGCCCAGATGACCGGACTGCCCCGGCGGGTGCATTCCCTGTGCCTGATCGATATTCCCCATCTCCACGATGAGCCGGGTGGAAATGGAGATGGCATTGTTATTATAAGGCAGGTCGGGGCGGATGCCGGTTTGGGCAATTGTGTTTTCGTCGCCACCAATGGGGAATGGCCCCTGGTTGAAGATGCGGCCTAATACGGGGGCGATGCCCATTGCGTGAGCAAAGGTGATACGGTGCAGCCGCCCCCATGTCCATTTGGCTGGGTCGGGACCTAATTTTTGGCGTAGCACGGCCGTCGTCCGCGCCAAACAATTTACCAACAGCGCTTCCCGATCTGGCAGCCATCTGTCGGCCGATTCCCCCACAATTCGCAGCAGTGAAACCAGCCACTGCCCCTGAAATTCATTAACCGGGTGCATAAAGGGATTTTCCCCCATTCCCAGTAGTTTGTGCAAAAATGGCCGTTCAAAATGGGGTGACAGAAGCGCTTCACTCAATTCCCGGATGAACACTTCATAGACCGTGCCACCGATACTGTCAGGTGTTAGACGGCCGTCCCACGTTCGTAACATTCCCCAAGCCACAGCCGCATTATCTTCCCCAAAATCCCAAGTTTCCGGAAAAATATGGCTTAACATTTTTACCAACGCCTTCCCTGGAATGTTGTACACATCCAGATGAAACCGGCGGCAGTCGGCAACTGAAATTTTCTCCCGGCTCATAATCAACTGCTCGATGCGCCGGGCGCGATAGCCATTGCGCCATACTTGCCCCAGGTTATGTGGATACGCATCCCCAGTAATGCGATGGTTGGCGCTGACGATAAATCTTTGTTTTGGATTGAGCGCGTGGGGCATTTCAGCAAAGGGGATTTCGCCAAGCCATTCATACTCGCCTGTCCAACCGGGGGCGGGCACAGAGCCATCCCCTTGTGTCCGGATGGGAACTCGCCCAGAAACATAGTAGCCAATATTGTCTTCTGTATCGGCATAAAGCAGGTTGAGGGAGGGAGATTGAATGTGAGACACGGCCGACACAAACCCATCCCAATCTCGCGCCCTGTTCAACAACTGGAAGCCGTCAATGGTCACATCGGGACGCAGAGCCATAGAACTGTACGCCAGCGATTCGGCTGCATCGGCCAATACGTCGTTAATGATGGGGCCATGATGGGTGACAATGACCGCTTCTGTGTGCGACGGCCGTCCCCGAATTTGTATCTCTTCTTGATGAACAGTGGCCGAGAGCCAACGGCCATCAAATTCATAATAACTGGGATGCTGTGGATGGAATCGTTCAATGAATAAATCTTCACAATCTGTATAAGCCAGGGTCGCTCCCCAGGCGATATGTTCGTTGTGCCCCACCAGCACATAGGGTAGACCGGGCTGAGTAAAACCGGCCACATGTAGCCCATCGGCGCTGTGCAAGTGCATGGCCAGCCAGAGCGAGGGTGTGCCCACCGGCAAGTGCATATCGTTACACAAAATGGCGTGGCCGCTGGCGCTGCGTTCTGGTCCAATGATCCAACCATTGCTGCCCCGTCCTGCGCCCTCCAACGCAGTTTTTCCGCCGAAGGGGTGTGTCCAGGAACCTAGCAAGCTATCTAACCGGAAACTGCCCACTTCAATGCCGTGTGGCAGCGTGGCCGGGTTTTCTAGTGGGTAGTGCAAACCGAGGTCGGCTGCTTTATCGGGGCCGAGCGTTTGGATAAGCTGCGCCTGCACCAGTTCGCCCATGGCTCCGTTTGTTAGCGCCCACATTTGCACACGGCCGTAAGCCAGACTATCTAAAACTCCCCACGGCTGTGGACGATGTTTAATCAGGCTGAATTCAATGGGTAAGCGGGGGCAGCTTTGCAGCCAGGCGTTAATGCCGCGGCTGTACGCTTCCAGGTCGGCACGGGCTGTCTCGTCCAGATGGGGCCACGATTGGGCTGCCAGGCGGGCAAAGCCTAAGGTGCGGGCCAGGCGGTCAGTCTCTAATGTGAGCGGCCCGAATAGTTCTGAAAGGGTTCCCTTGGCAGCGCGACGGTTGAGTTCTAGCTGCCACATCCGTTCTTGAGCATGCACAAACCCTTGCGCTGTAAAGAGATCGTACCGGTCGGCAGCCGAGATGTGAGGAATGTCCCATTTGTCTCGCTGGATGGTGACGGGGTGATGCAGGGTGGGGAGGTAGATACGGCCGTTTACCTGGGGCAGTCGTTGTTTGCTCCATTTTTTAAAAATTGTTCGTAGCATTATTTTACTGTTGCAGTTCTACACACCCATCCGCAGAACCACCCTTTTTGAAATTGAGCGCCATGCCCAGATAAGGAGAAGGGTCAATGGTATTGTTGAATTTGATCTCGTTTGTATAACGGCCGTTGCCGTCATCCTGTACAATTGAAAAATGCAGATGCACCCACACACTTCGCGCCGAATCGCCATTATAATTGCCTGTGTAACCCAACAATGTGCCTTGTTCTACAAACTGCTCATGGGTTCCGGGGGAGAACGCATCCACAATAAAATCATTGCCTGCCCGGTCAGCCATATGGGTGTAATAGAGCCAGATTTGCCGCTCTGAGTTTAATGGGTCTCGCGGCACACGCATAATCAGCGTACTGCGCCAATCATCCTCACGAGTGACATATCCATTGTAAGCGGCATACACCGGCGTTATGCCTGCTTGTGTGTTGCTGAAAATGTCTATTCCCTGGTGCGGATTCTGTTTTGAGTAGGGGCCGCGTGGGTCTTCATACAATAGGCCGATGAAGCCATCGGCCGGCAAAATGAAAGGCACGCCAGGGCAAGCTTCCCGCTGGACGGTGACAAGGTTTTCACGAACGGTCGCATCGCCACTGGCCCATTGGAAAAAGGAATCGTTACGAGGGTCGTTCACGTATCGCAGATAGGAGATGGTCCGGTAAGCCATATACAAACCTGCCACGCCGATTAGTCCAATGACGCCTAAAATGAGTAAGCGTTGTAGCGGATGTTGCAGCCATCTTTTAAGTGAGGTTATTTTTTTCACAGCCTGGAATTATACGTATCGTGCCGGTTTGAAGCTATCTTTACAGGCCCACCGACACCCAAATCTTGAATCTGCCTTACGCGGCTATTGAATTGGCGACCGCAGACGGCGGCCGTCTGCGGTCAGCCATCATCCGACTTCACCGAGTGACCGCTCATCTACCGGGGTGAGATTGTGGGTTGGCTGCGGGCAGTGTCGTGTACAGCGGGTGAAACTTTTACAAGCAAAGAGCGGCGCCTGCTTCAAGATATTGCCGCTCCAACATCTTCAACAAGCTGCAAGTGGCTAACCGCGCTCAAGCAATTATTAAGGCGAAAGATGCCGGTCTAGGCAATATGTAGATAATTGTTAAACTTAGATCATTATCAAAACCGTAGTAACCTCTATCAAGGTTGAGCTGAGAGTATACCAATGGACATCCCCTACCAGACTCTTTTTCAAGCTATTACCGAACAATCCGGCGAGGGCATCTGTCTGGCTGCCACCAATGGCGACTATATTCTTGTCAATCCTGCCTTTTGCCAGATGACTGGCTACAGCGAAGCGGAATTGTTGACGATGAACGTGCGTGACCTGGTGCTGCCGGAAACGGAGTTCACTTTATTCCCCAGAGTTGTGGGCCAGCAAGCCGGCCAGCAGGAAATCGAATTATTGTGCCAGGATGGCTCCCGTTTCCTGGCCGAGATTCGTGGCTATCCTATTCAATTGAAAGACCAGAAACTGGTTCTGGGATTTGTGCGCGACGTCACCGAACGGAAAAAATGGATTGCTGATTATACGACCATCCTACGAGACGAATCCGGACAGATTACCCATTATCTAGGTTATGTCTTTGATGTCACTGAGCGCAAGGAGGCCGAAGATAGATTTGCCCAGTTAGCCAGATTTAATGAAAATATCATTGCTTCGGCGCCGGTGGGGATTGTCACGGTGAACAGAGCGGGGAAAGTGACCAGCGCCAATGATGCCTTTTTGAAGATGATGGATAGTCCCGGTATTGAGGAAACTCTGAATCTGGACATGAGCATTCCCACAATGCAGTCAGATATTACGGCCGCTTTCAATAAAGTCCTGACCAACGGCGAGACATTTAGTATAACTAAACTGCCCTATACTTCCCATTGGGGCAAAGAACTTATCATTAATCTAAAAGTCGTCCCCCAGAAGACAGAGGAAGGCCATATTTCCGGCATGATTGTTGTGGTGGATGATGTGACCGCTAATGTACAGGCTGAGAGGTTGCAAACGGCCGTTTACCACATTGCCCAGGCCGCCGACCATGCTGCATCTTTAGATAAACTTTACCCGACCATCCACAAAATTATTCAAACCGTGATGCCGGCCGACAACTTTTACTTTGGTCTGTATGACGAAACGGCCGACTTGCTCCACTTTCCCTATTTTGTAGACGAAAAAGAAGCCGCCCCCCAGCCGCGTCGGCCGCGTAAAGGTTGGACAGAATATGTCCTCCATAGCAGCGTTTCCCAATTGGTAGATGCCGGCCGACATCAGACAATGGCCGCACAGGGTGAAGCGGAACCCATCGGCGCTCTACCGGGCGTGTGGCTAGGCGTTCCCCTTATTGTCGAAAATCAGACCATCGGCGTGATGACCGTGCAACATTACGACGATCCCCACGCTTACGGCGAACGGGAACAACAAATGCTCGAATATGTAGCTTCCCAGGTTGCCCAAACAATAGACCGCAAACAAAAAGAAGAAGCGTTGCGCGACAGTGAAGAAAAAATGCAATCGTTGGCTAGGTTGGCCCAAAAACTGGAACAGGCACGCAATCACAGTGAAATTGTCACGCCCCTTCAGAAAGAAATCCAATCAGTTCTAGGTTATCAGGCAGTCTGGATTTATCTGGTTGATGAAAACGAGGAGTACGCTCAGCTTTTAACAGGCGTCGGCGAAATAGTTGAGGAGTTACGCGACCAAATCCAGATATTTAAAATCAAAGGCGACACCTACTTAGAATATATTATAACCGTAAGCCACCCGGTTGTGGTAGAGGATGCCCGAACTGATCCACGCACCAACAAGGAGATCGTAGCCCAACTGGGCAACCGCACGATTATTAACGTGCCGGTCTTGCTGGAAAACAAGCGGCTTGGTATTTTAGCCACCGGCACTTTTGGGGATGAGGGGGTAAAGGTTCCTACCCCAGCTGAACTGGATTATCTGGAAGCTGTTTCCCGCCATGTGGCAGTGGTAATTGACCGCATTCAATTTTTAAATGAACGAGAAAGAACAGCCCAAACCTTGCAGGAAAGTAACCAGCGACTGCAAGCGGCGCTGGCTGAACTCAAAGACACCCAAGAAAGAATGGTGCAGCGAGAGCGATTGGCGGCTGTGGGGCAGTTGGCAGCCGGCATTGCTCACGATTTCAATAACATCATGACCGTGATTGTCCTTTATACCGAAACGGGACTGCGACTGCCACATTTATCCCCGGTGGTCCGGGAACGTCTGGAAACAATTTCTCATCAGGCGTGGCGAGCTACTGAACTGGTGCAGCAAATTCTTGATTTTAGCCGCCGGGCTGTGTTGGAGCCACGACCGCTGGGCCTGATACCGTTTCTGGAAGAGCAGGTCAAACTGTTGAGCCGAACCCTGCCGGAGAGTGTCCAGATTGGTTTCACGTATGGGATGGCTGAATATACTGTCAATGCTGACCCGACCCGGTTACAGCAAGCTGTTGTGAACTTGGTGGTCAATGCCCGCGATGCAATGCCGGACGGGGGGAAATTGCGACTGATTTTGGCGCGGACTGTAACGGCAGACGAGGTGTACTGTGCAGTTTGTCAGCAGCCTTTTGCCGGAGAATGGGTGCGTTTGCAAGTGAGGGATAACGGCGACGGGATTGCCCCGGCCGCACTGTCCCATATTTTTGAACCATTTTTCACCACGAAACAGGTGGGCAAAGGGTCGGGTTTGGGCTTGTCTCAGGTAGCTGGGATTGTTGACCAACATGGCGGGCATACGACCGTTGAGAGCCACATAGGGCAGGGTACAACATTTGCCATCTATTTACCCATTTTGCCGGTGCGGCTGCAGCCAAAGAGGTCAGAAACAAAGCCGTCGCTTTTTCTGGGTAAAGGGGAGATGATCTTGGTGGTAGAGGATGACCCGCTCATGCGAAAAGCGTTGGCTGATACGGTTACGGAACTGAATTATCGTGTGTTGACGGCCGTTAATGGACTTGAGGCGTTGACCGTTCTGGAGCAGCGTCAACAAGAAATTGCTCTGGTGTTAAGTGACCTGATCATGCCGGAAATGGGTGGGGAGGCATTGTTCCAAGCGCTGCGGCAGTGTGGTCTGAGCCTGCCAATGTTAATACTGAGTGGTCATCCGTTGGAAGGCGACCTGCAGAAGCTGCAAGCGCAAGGATTGGCCGGTTGGCTGCTCAAGCCGCCAACCATAGAGAAGCTGGCACAACTGTTGGCTCAGGCGTTGCAGCCAAAAGATGAATAGAGATTGGAGAAAGAGTTCCTCTATCTGACATTAAAAACCCGATTTCTTTAGCGTTGTTCTTTCACGGCCGATTCAACGGAAACGTGAACTTATCATCTATGGAGGCGCCGTTGTCATTCAAAACGGGCAAGCGACGGCCGTCTGCCAACAAATACCAACCTACCAGCAGCCGGTACTCCCCAGGGGGTAGTTCCTGGCTCAATTGGATGGTATAGGGGTCGCTGATGGTTTTGCCGGGCTGCCAATTGCTGGTGGGATAGGTTCCCTGTACCGGCCAACTATCTATCTGTCCGACGATACGATCATGGGTGTCTACTACTTGCAAAAAGAGGGTGTAATCTGCGGCTAAGTCGGCCAGAGCTAGCCAGTTGAGGGTGACGGGTAGTTGGCCGCCTGGTTGCAATGTGGTGTCGGGCATATCTATAGTCAGCAGCGCGATTTTGTCTTCATAGTTCACAGCCATCTCTGGCAATGCCACGCCACTAATTTCTACTTCACCCAAAGAACACGCTTCTGTCACCGGCTGCATCCAGCCACAAAGCGCCGTTTGCCCAGGACGGCTGACAGTAAGTTGGTAACGGCCGTTCTCCAATTCCGTGTCCACTTTCGCAGCCAATGTAAACGGTGAACTGGCAACGGCCGATCCCCATTGCTCGGCCGCAGAGTGAAAACTGACAAGTGAAAACGGATCGCTCTCTCGTAGTTTAAACAACATTCTCAACGGTTTCCCCCAGCCAGAAACAAGTAGTGATAGCGGTTTTTGCGGCCGGGTCTGGTCAGGAAATTGGGCTGCCTGGATGACGGCCGACCCAATTTGAATCCGATACGGCCGTCCGCTTGTGAACCCCGTTGTGGCCGGTAGATCAACTGTTGTTACTGTTTGCCACGCCAATGTTTGTGGATTGGTAAATGGAGGGGCCAGGGCTACTTGCAATTGTACTGGTTGTGGCGCTGACAAAACCGGGTGGGGCAGCACATGATAATCGGACACAATTTCGTTCTCTTTCCAGGCGTTGGTGGGATAAAAGTTGTTGGCTGGATGACGGCCGTTGCTGCTTTCCAAACCAGTCCAACGCACATACACATGCCACACTTCCTCTACCGGCTCTTGCGCCTGCCAATAAAAGGTGACGGCGGTGGACGAACCAGTAGATGGTTCGATTTGATAACTTTGGAGGGTGATGGGATTAAATTGAAGAATCTGTCCTGAGTTTGTCGAAGGATTGGGAGATTGGGAGATGGGTTGGGTGGAAACTTCGGTGAGTGGGCCAACGGAACGGAGGTGGTAGATGCTTTGCAATCCTGGTAATTGTCGGGCTAAATAGACAGTTTGACCGGCTGCCAGGCGGCCGTCTACCTGTTCTCGGTAGGCAGCTTCATCTGGCCAAACGGAGATGTCTAAATCGGGTCGCAATCCTTCTGCTACCTGTAAATAAAGCAGCGGAGCAATCTTTTCACTGTCTGCCAGAATTGCGCCATTTTTTGCCAAAGGCCGTGCCAAAACCCTGCGCCCCCACGCCTCCAAATGATTGACGCCAGATTGATCATTCGTTGACCAATGGGTTACTGTCAAAAGTAGAGAGGGGATAATAATGAGAACAGAGATTAAAGATTGGAGATTGGAGGCATGTGCTGAACGATACCGAAGTATTGGGGATTTTCTAGTCCCAATTTCCAAAATCGCAAATATCCCAATTCCCCACCAAACTCCAATAATCAACTGTGCTGGAATGATAAATACGGCCAGATCAGGTACATAATAGTTTAGGGCGTAAAAGGTGACACCTAACCAGAGTGTGAAGATGATAGCGGCCGTTTGCCAGCGTCGCCACAATAAAACCACAAACCCTAATCCGGCCAGCGCCAAATTAAACCAGCCCCAATTTTCCAGGAATAACCGTCCCACAATCGCATAACGGGTAGGGTCATCTAGCCAGCCTCGTAGTTGCAATGCTCCTTGAAACCGGCCCGCGATTACCCAATCTATAAAGCGAGCCAATCCCATTGGTTCCTCATTGACCGCCTGCCAGCGGAGGGGGAGATAGGCGTAAAGGAGTAGGGGGAGGAGAAAGGCGGCGGCTAGCTTTAGGTAGAAGCGGGCGCTTGTAGTTTGTAATCCGTTGTCCGTAATCCGTTTGGTGTATTGGGTGAAGAGGATGGTTAGAACGGCCGGGGGAAGGAGGAAGATGGTGGTGACGTGATTGGTCATCCCCAGGCCGATGATGAACGCCAGGAGTAAAATGAGACGCTCTTTTTTTATGTGAGGGAGGTATGATACGGTGAATCTCCAATCTCCAATCTCACATATCAAAAACAGAGCCAGCATAACCACCAAAGCGTGCAGTGCATACACTTCGGCCACGATGGCCTGGCTCCAAAAGGTGGCAGTTAACCCGGTGATTGTGGCAGCGAGGATGGCGGGCAGCGGCCGGGCCACCAGCCGGTACAGCAGCATCGTCAATAAACTTACGGCCGCCAACCCAAACAGCAGTGAAGCCAGATTCAACCGCCAGGCCAGTGACCCCCAGGGCAATAATGTAAACAGTTTGCCCAACAGCAGGTACAGTGGATACCCTGTCGGATGCACTATCCCTAACTGTGGTGTCACCACCTGAAATTCAAAGATATCGGCCGCGCCTACAGTAGATGACATGGTGAGTAAGTAAATGGGCAGTAAGGCCGCTATAACAAGGATGATACTCAACCATTTCCAACGATTGATGATCTGAGGCTTGGGTTGAGCGATATCGAAGTATTGGAGATTGGAGATTGGAGATTGGAAATTTTCCTTCTCTAATCTCCAATCTCTATTTACCAATATCAACACGGCCGTCAGCCACACGGCCGCGCCAAAGAATAAGCGGCTGCGAACCAGGTCTACGGTGGGATTTAGCAGCCAGAGGAGGTTGAGGAGAAGGGGGGATAGGGTGAGGGGGTGGACATTATTCGCTTTGTTAAAAGTTAGCCATATGGCCCAGATGATAAAAGCGATGAGGGTGGAGAAGGGGAGAACGATTAGCGGCCGTGCCAACCCCAACATCTGTGGAAACAAACCTTCATACAAAAGGCGGCTGAGAGCCAATCCCCCTATAAACGATAAAAAGAAGAGGGTGAAGCTATCAATGTAAAATTGGGTGCGGGGGGGGAAAGGGGAGTCGGCCATCTTTGTCTGTTGAGTCATAGCGGGTTTAATTGTACCCGGCTGAAGAAAGTACAACGAATGAAGGAGGTGATCACTCGTTATTCAGCAACGCTGTATGTTACGCGCACAACTGTCCTGGGTTGATGGGGGTGTGGTTGGGTTTGGGGGACGGCCGTGGTTAAGGTTTTGTTTGTTTGCGGCCGTGTACCGATGACTAATTGGGGCGCGGTTATGTTCCGTTTTCTCAAACAACACCTTGGATTGTGCGCCAATCAATCAACACGTTTAACCAATAACCAAAACTGGTACTGGTTTTTCGCTTTAGCCAATTGGCAATTACTTCTCATGCGCGACGTGGTGGTTGAGACACGTCCAGCTTTGCCGAACCGCCAATCAGCCTCTGGCTCTAAAATCAAGACTGGTAGCGGCGCGGGCGATGCAGGCGGGATTGGATATTTTGCGCCCCCATCTTGTGGGTTCCGCAACCGTCCAATCGGCCGGAACGGCCGTTATTAGCGCCGTTAAAGGAGATATTCGCGACATCGGCAAGAATCTCGTTATAATGATGATGGAAGGAGCTGGTTTTGAGATGATAGATTTGGGCATCGGTCGATCTGCCGCGCATATAAATGAAACATTTGCCGAGCAAATTGAAGCAGACGCCTATTGCAAGTGCGGCGCTGGCTTCAGATATGGCTAAAAAATTGATGGCAATTAAGGCGAGGGCCGCTTAAATGATTTTCTTAGATGAGGTATTGAATGGATACGATTATTAGCTCAAAAACGAAAACGGTGATCATTGGCTGGGAACGGCCGTTTACCATAATCGGCGAACGCATCAACCCTACCGGCCGCAAAGCGTTGGCGCGGGAAATGGCGGCGGGTGACTTTAGCCGCGTCAAAGCCGATGCCATCGCCCAGGTCGCTGCCGGAGCACACATTTTGGATGTCAATGCTGGTATCCCCATGGCCGATGAACCGGCCATCATGGCGCAGGCGATTCAACTGGTGCAATCCGTCACCGAGGCGCCGATTGCTATTGATTCCTCCGTCGTAGCCGCTTTGGAGAGCGGTTTGACCGTGGTTGAAGGCAAAGCGTTGGTCAACTCCGTCACCGGCGAAGAGGAGCGGCTGGAAGCGGTGCTGCCATTGGTGAAGAAATATGGCGCGGCCGTAATCGGCATTTCCAACGACGAGACCGGCATCTCAGAAGACCCGGATGTGCGTTTTGCCGTCGCCAAAAAGATTGTGGAGCGAGCGCTGGATTACGGCATCCCCAAAGAAGATGTGATCATTGATCCCCTGATTATGCCTATCGGCGCCATTGCCAAATCTGGCCGGCAAGTGATGGCTATTTTACGCCGCATCCGCCAAGAGTTGGGCGTTAATACCACTGGCGGCGGCAGTAATATCTCCTTTGGCCTGCCAGCACGGGAGGGGATCAACGCCACCTTTCTGGCGATGGCAATTGGCGCGGGGTTGACTTCCGCCATCACCAATCCACTTATAGCAGAGGTGAAACAAGCCGTCATGGCCGCTGATGTCCTCATGGGGCGCGACGAAAATTGCATGGCCTGGATTCAATCCCACCGCAAGCCAAGTGCAGAAGGGGAAACTGGCCGCCGTCGCAGACGCCGTCGTCGTGAAGGTTAATTTGGCAAAGGTACGAAGTAAGTAAACAGTCCACAGCCAACTACTGCTTGCGTACCTTCACTCCTTACGCTCAAGGCGGGCAAACGCACTCAGGGACGTTGGCTCATCAAACAACATGATCCGCGGCTCCATTGCCAGGGCGCGGGCAATGGCTACCCGCTGCTGCTGCCCTCCCGACAGCCGGGAAGGATATTGACCCTGCTTGTCGGCCAGACTCACCTTTTCGATACTGTATATCCCAATCTCTACCGCTTCCGCCTCCCTGTACTTCCACCGCCACATCGTCCACCTCAACGATCCCGGAATCAGGAGTTTCCAAAAAATTAATGCAGCGCAAACCAGCCGTTTGCCAATCTCTTGGGCAACCTCAATATCAAAGCCAACAAACTCACCGTTTTCGTTGAGGAATCATTGTCGTTAACTTAAGACCTCGCAGGTTTCCAAAATGATCTACGCCCCTCTGAGGTTTTGCGTTAAAACCTGCGAGGTCTTCGCTTAAGTTAACACTTATGGTTGAGGAATGATTGCGGCTCATAGTTGGCATCGGTGAACACGCGAATGACACCGTCTTTTTCAATCTGTCCCAACAAATCATCAGCGCCGCCGCCACAGGCTGCTAACACCAGGCCCAAAATCATCACCCATTTTTACTTTGTTTGTCATCAATGTCACAATGCTCCTAAAACCGCCCTGCCGTCCACCGATTATAGGCTGCATGATTTAGTCTAGCATACGTTACCTTGTCAACATAATGCAGCTGTGTATAATTTTGTTGAGATATTACAACATTTGTTAAATGGAAAAATGTATGTGTAAACGATTTGTATGGGGAACTGTTGTATTGGGTTTTGTTTTATTGGCAAGTTGTAAGCAGGAGCCAGTTCCGCCAACGGCCGTGCCCGTCGCCACCTTACCAGACAATAGTAGCGAAGCAGTTACCAACACGCCAACAGAAACGGCCGTCCCCACCATAACGCCAACGGCAACGGCCGTCCCTCCCACACCGACGCCTACGCCTCCATTGGCGGCCACTGTAAACGGCCAACCTATCTTCTTGGCCGCTTATGAGAAAGAATTAGCTCGCTATGAGCAAGCGTTCAGTGAACTGGGGACAGAACCGGATGAAAATTACCGACAGATTGTGTTAGACGCCCTCATCGAAAAAGAGTTAATCTTACAGGCGGCCGCAGCGGCTGGCATCAGCGTCGCTCCAGAACTGGTAGATGAGGCGATGGCCGATTTGCAGACAGTGGGTGATTTCGCCGCCTGGCTGCAAGCCAATTTGTATACCGAAGAAGCGTTTCGTCAGGAAGTGGCCGCCGGTATTGTCACTGAGCAAATGATGGCCCGCGTGACGGCCGCTGTACCGGTAACAGCAGAACAGGTTCACGCCCGATTGATTCATGTGAATGAACGGCCGTTGGCCGACGAGCTGCTCACTCGCGCCAGAGCGGGCGATGAGTTTGCTTTTCTGGCCGATCAGTTTTCGCTGGGGTTGGGCAATGGCGGGGATATTGGTTGGTTTATGCGTGGCTCCCTGCTTTTGCCAGAGTTAGAAGAACCCATCTTCGCCTTGCAAAACCCTGACGACATCAGCGAGGTGATTGTGGCCCACAACAGTGACGGTACAGAAACATATTATCTGGCGCAGTTGGTAGAGCGGGACGGGGCACGGCCGTTGACCGCTCAAATGCGCCAACCCTTCCTACAGGCCGCTTTTGCCGCCTGGTTAGACGGGTTATGGGCGAACGCAGACATTGTTCGCCAGATTGATACGGGGTCAGGATCATGACACAAAAAACAACCGGACAACGCGGTGGCTGCCTGAGTAGTTTGGTTAATGTTATGGCTGCACTGTTAATTTTAGCTGCTTTATTGATGGTGGGAGCTATCTGTTTTGTGGCTTTGGGGCCAGGAGCTAACACGGTATATGAGCCTGTGGCTCAATTTCTGGCCCCATCGGCCGAAGATGTGGATATTTCTCAGGTAGAAGGGCCTGGTTTACCGACGTTGGTTCCGGCCGCAGAAATTCCGTCACCCACCCCCACGGCCGAATTCCCCACGTTGGCCCCCACCTGGACGCCGCTGCCCGATCTACCGACCAGTACACCCATTCCTTTTACCACCTCCAAACCCACTGTGACGCCATCCATTCAGGCCACCTTGCCCACTTACACACCCACGCCCACGCCTACAAATACACCTACAAACACACCCACGGCCACTCCCACCGGTCCCACGCCCACGCCCAGCCCCACTCGCTCCCAATTTATCTTTACCAAAACAGACAACAGCCCTTTCTATTTGCAAAATCACGCCAACAGCGCTGGCTGTCGTTGGATGGGTATTGCCGGGGAAATTTTAGATTTGGATCGGAATCCGGTGGCAGCGGGCAGTTATGTGGTGCATGTGTGGGGGAGCGGGGTGGATGAGCGGGTTTCGGCCGGCAGCGCCCCCGCTTATGGTCTATCTGGTTGGGAGCAATTTTTGTTCGATTCGCCTACCGTGCGCGATTACAATGTGCAGTTAGAATCGCCCAATGGGACGCCTGTTTCACAGGTCTACCAGGTGCAGTCGCATGGCAGTTGTAATGAAAATCTGGTGCAGATCAATTTTGCTCAAAATCATTAGAGTCGGCCGTTTTGTCAAAGAAGGCTTCAATCAAAATTTTCTAACGCCGTCGCCTATTTTCGCAAGCAATAAGGAGACATCATGTTTGAAAATCAACCATCTTTACAACTTTTTTCTGACTTGCTGGTGGCCGCCCCCAGTGGGCGAGAGGCCAATCTAGCCGCTATTGTACGCCAAAAGCTGACGGCTTTAGATATTGTCCCTGAACAAGATGGGATGGGAAATGTGATTGTGCGGCTAAACGGCCGTTCCCCCCAATCCCCCCTCATCATGTACGCCGCTCAGTTGTTGCCGGCACAGCTCAAGGCCGCCGGCGTGCGACCTGGCTCCACGGCCGTTCCCACTCGCGAGCGGCGCGGCCCAGTGTTGTTTGGCGATCCGGCCGACCCGCTGGTAGCGGCCTGGACGTTTGATGACCGGATGGGGGTGGTGGCTTTGTTACGTTTGTTGGCGCAGGTTAAGGAGGAGGGAATACGGACGTTCAACCCACCCTTTTTGGCCCCATCAAAATCAAGCAAGCATTAAATGAGGAACGACTATGTTGACGGCCGTTTGGTGGGAACGGCCGTTTCTTTCCAAAAACACCTTGCTCAACAACAAGTGCCACGGTATCGGGCCAAAACTTGTCGTCAGGACGTATATTTCTCATCTGGTCGATACAG
>JAAEOP010001222.1 GCA_024223125.1 Chloroflexota bacterium | reverse complement strand
CGATGTCTACAAAAATCTTTTTATTGGCTGTTGGTTTTCTTTCTCTGTTAATTGTTGTCACCAGCCCGCCTGTGGTGCGGCCTTTTTTTCAACATGAACCGACATCTACGCCAACCACAGTCTTCCCATCTCCTTCTTTGACACCTACCCCAACCGTTGACCCCTTTGCTTCAGTGCCAACGGCTACCCCGCAAAGCCAGGGCTTTGTGGCAATCCAGTTACCTGCGGCCACTTTGGGCGACACCCCCCCAACCTTTACCCCGACTCCTGAAGGGGTTACGGCTGAAAAACAAGTGATATTGTTGCCTGATCCGAACAGCGAACCAGCAGCAAGAGCGATCTCAACGGTAAATGGCGTGGCGCCGGAACGCTTGAAAATCCCCAAACTAAAACTTAACGCCAAGATTCAGCCGGTGGGGGTGGCGTCAATCAGCGGAGTGGAGAATGCTGTGGCCGGAGGGATGCCGGCAGATGAGGCTGACGTGGGTTGGGGTGGAGATTCGGCGGCCCTCGGGCAGGCAGGGAATACGGTGCTGACCGGTCGCCATCAAGCTACGGCTGCTTTTTATAAGTTATGGAGCTTAGAAGCCGGTGACAAAATCACTTTATCTGCCGGCGTAAAATCGCGTCAATATATTGT
>JAAEOP010001221.1 GCA_024223125.1 Chloroflexota bacterium | reverse complement strand
CTGCCTTCGCAGGTATGACAAGTTCGGGGTTTAATAAAATCCCCATTCCTAAGGCTAAATTGACGGTAACGGTGGTTTTACCTACGCCCCCTTTTTGCCACAACAGCAGATAGCACACACCGGGTAGAAAAATCTTTTTGCATTTTAATTCAGGTTAAATCAATTTCACTGGTTCCAGTCGCTACGGCCGTTTGTAATTTTTGGTTAGCGTCTTGAACAATCAATGTAAATGGCACATCTGTTGTCAACTGTACCCGGTTGGGGTCAGCTAAAATATCCAATTTCCCCACTGGTCCCAGCGGATAATTACGAATTCCATAAGCCGCCTCCGATTCCAGGCGACGATCCCAATAGACACGGCGATGCGGCCAATCTACAGCCAGACCAATCACATCTTCCAACAACATGGCGATGGGGGTAATACAGGAAGTTGTATCATTGCGCCGGGCTGGTTCGCCGGCGGCCGTTGTCTCCGGCGCGTAATTGTCCCATAAATAACCAGTCTGCTCGTACACATCATACACATGCTGCATATGATTCATGGCGATGGAATGGGCAAATGTATGCTTCCCAATCTGGCGCAGTCCGCGCAAGGTCATATAGTTGGTTGTCGGCCACACCCCGCCGCGCCAGCGATTACCACCGTCGGCATTATACCCTTCACTGTCCGCAGACAGGCTGGGGATGCGGTGCGGCAGATTGAACGCCCAGTTTTCACGTAACGCCTGCACCAATGCTTTGCGATGCTTTCTTGGCGCCAAACCGTTAGCCAACAACACCCAATAAGCGCCCCCACTTTTTACACGGCTAAAACGGCCGTTAGCCGACACATCCACATAAAACTGCGACTCCTCATCCCACAAATGTTGGTTAATCAAATCTCCCAGGTGCGTATATTCTTCATTGAAAACCACAGCCATCTCATCTTGTCCCAGATGATGGGCAATTTGGGCCAGCGACAAGCAGCTAATAGCAGCCTGAATCGTAGCATCCGCCCAAGTCCAATGCCGGTGATGATTGCGGCTGTTGGGTACGCGAGGCTGGTTGTCCATATGGCTGCTGACCCCAGTAGCCCAGTACATACCAGTGGGCCAGGTACGATTGTCTCGACACCAATTATGATAGGCAACCAACGGCCAGAATACATCTGCTAAACGGCCGTCATCCCCTGTCAACCGGAAATAACGCCATTCAGCCAACGCCAACAAATTTGGCCCCGTCCCGTCGGGATCAAACGGGTGGTGCAAATCGTGACCGGTTTGCATATCAATCACCCGGCAGATAAAGCCATCCTCATGCTGGCGAGCATAAAAATTATTGAGTGTGCCCATGAAATTGAAAGCACGACGGCCGTAAAGCCCAAATTGAGTCATGAAAACAGCATCCCACATCGTCAAGGGCGTTTCTTTAGCGGTGGCAATATAGTTAGCCACCAAACGACTGCCCGGTGCGGGATGCCGCAAACTCGTCCAGGCCAGTTCCCAGGCCCGCCAATACAAGGCTACCCACGCTTCATGCTGGGGCAAAATCGGTTCTGGCAAATAAGGCCGGGCTTCGGCAAACAAGGGCACAGCTTGCGATTTGTACACCTGTGTGCGAAATAGATTTTGGGCTACCAGCGGTTCAGCCGGACGAGGGATGATTGCATTATTCATGTTATGGCTCTGATGGAGTAATCCACAACTCGGCCGTGCCGCCTAAAAGCAAATTCTCTTCACTCAGGGTCACAACACGCAAATCATAGCGTACATATACATTCTCGCGCAGTTGCCCCTGCCACACCAGCGAATCCCCCTGAGCAAAAAAGGCGTACCCACTGATGCCGGACAACTGGGCTGCAGTAATGCCACTCTGGTTAGACACACCTTCAAAGACCATTGTCGAACCGGGGACTTCACGGCCGACGGGAACATTGTAATTGATGATGATGCCGCCATAATGGAGTTTTTCGGGGACGGGGGGCACGGCCGTAACCACTTCTTGCGGCTCTGGATTCAACACAGTCAACTTCACCGTGCCCACGGCCGGCAAATTACCCCCTAAAGCAGTGGTCAATCGCAAGTTATAATTGCCCAATACACCCGGCCCCACAACCCCCTTCCAGGGAAAAGAATCACCAATGCGCTTCGTTGCTTCGGCCCCATCAATCCGCATCCGAAAACTATCGCCTGTGGCTTCAATATATTCCAATTGCGTTCCCGGCACACGGCCGCCAGAAGTCAAATTATAAGTATAAGGGGCTTGCAAAAAGAGCATATCTCCCGGCGGCGTAGGGCTGGGTGCAGGAGCGGCTGGCGTAAAACCGGGCACAGCACAAGCCAACCCACCCATCAGCAAAAATATAAGTAAAACCACAATTCCCTTCACATGTGATGACATCAATTAACTTGCCACTCGCAAACCTGCAAACTTGCAGACTTACTACTTCTCCTCGATAGTAATCGTCACAATCTTATCCCCATCTGGAGCATTGGGGTTTTGCGGATCACGCACGGTGATACCCTCGACTGCATCCATTCCTTCTAGCACACGGCCGAAAATAGCGTGCAACCCATCCAGGTGTGTGGCCGGGCCGTAGGTGATGAAAAATTGGCTGCCACCGGTGTCCGGGCCAGAATTAGCCATCGAAACCAAACCAGGGCCATCATGGGACAGCGCCGGGTCAATCTCATCGGGGATAGTGTAACCAGGGCCACCCACACCCAAACCGGTAGGGTCACCTGTCTGGGCCATGAAACCGGGAATGACGCGGTGGAAAGTCACACCGTCATACCAGCCATCATTAGCCAAAAAGACAAAATTGTTCACCGTCGTGGGCGCGGATTTGGACAACAGTTCGATGACGACTTCACTACCATTTTCCAATTCGATGGTAGCGATATACTCTTTTTCAGGATCAATCGTCATCTCTGGCGCGGCGTCATATTGACGCTCTACCAGGTCAGCCATCGCTATTTGAGATTGGACATATCCTTCCCACAAGGCAAAATCATTGGGTGTTTGGGGCAGCGGTTGACCATCTAGGATGACGCTGGGCGTACCGGATAGGCTAATGTTAAGCGCTTCTTGTTCGGCCCCAGCCACAAAATCAGCATATACGCCGCTGTCCAGGTCGGCCGTAAATTTTTCTGTGTCCAGTCCCATATCATCAGCCATATCAATCAGGAATTCGCGGAACTCAGTCTCGTCTAAACCGGCCCATTCGGACTGGTCTTCATAAAGGGCGTCGTGGAATTCCCAAAATTGGCCTTGAGCGCCGGCCGCTTCAGAAGCTTCGGACGCTTTGGCAGCTTTATCATGAATTTGATTTAAGGGGAAATGACGGTAAACCAATTGAACATCATCGGGGTAGGCGTCTACCAGACGCGCAAAGGTGGGCGAAACGGCCGCACACCCCGGTCATTGGAAGTCGCCATATTCGATGATGGTGACTAGCGGATCTTCGGCGCCAATCACCCAATCGGTATCCCGAACGGCGGCCGCTTCATCTATTGTTGCGGCCGTTGGGTATTGTGGCCTATCAGTAACTTCCGGTTCTGATTCCGATTCCGGTTCTGGTTGGCTGTCTGTCTCTTCGGTAGGTTCGGGGACGCTTGTGTTGGTTGGCTCAACGGCCACCGCTTCAGATGGCGTAGATTCTTCGGCCATGTCTACCACTGTGGGCGGTACGTTTTCTATCTCCGCCGCCTGTTCTGTTGTCGCTTGCCCGCAAGCCGCCAATAACAAGAACAAAATGAATAAAAACTTTTTCATGAAACACCTCTTAATGTTTAGAGTTTTGTAAGATGGATGGCAATCGTGCGTGTTCTGTTGCCTTATTAGGTCGCATCCGTTTTGTATTTTGCTACAATCTGCCCCTGTGTGCAAAAAACCTGAGTAACTATTCAGGTAATCTCCCCGCCTTAATGTAGGGCAAAACGCTGTTTTGTCCGTGCAAGATGGCGTTTTGCTCTACGGATTTCTTTGTAGCTCGCCATCGCGCATGTTGAATTAACCTGAAATGAAGGAGTCTTTCTGTGAAACAATTATTATTGCTAAGTATGCTGATTATTGGACTATTAGCCGCCTGTGGTCCGGCTGACGTTAAACTGGAGCCTACAGAAGAACCTGTCTCAGAGCCGATATTAGAGAATGCGCCGCAAACGGATACGGAAGCGACTTCTGTACCAGAGGCAAGCGAACCGGAAACCCCACCTACGGCCGCCCCGGTTGAAGAGAGCGCCCCAGATGCGTATCCGGCCGTTAAACGGCCGTCGCCCACTCCCTTCCCTCAAGATTACCCCCAGCCCGAAATTGTTCCCACACTTGATCCCTATCCAGGTGCCAGTGCTGATGCGGCTGCAGGTAACGTGTTTGTCATTATTCCCGCCGGAGAACAGTGTGCCGATGGTCTGACTTATGATACAGAAAAAGATGCTGTGACTGCTTTAGAAGCAGATGGCGTACCTGTTATCAATTCACAAACAGTAGAGCTGCCAGTCTTGGCTGTGTGCGGCGGCCCTACCAGCACCCAATATGTAGCTGAAATTAACGTCGATGACCTGGCAACGGCCGAATCGGATGGCTGGACTTTAGTAGATGCTAACGATTTACCTGACCGTTGATTAGTTGCTACAAGACATCCGATTTCTTTAAGAAATCAGATGTCTTCGAGGAAAATATCATGGACAACCCCTGCAAGCTATTTCGCCAAATATTTGTTTTGACACACAGACAAATGGCAGCGGGTCATTGATGCGTATTTACCAGGATACCCGTTTCAGCAAGGACAAAACGCCTTACAAGACAAATATCAGCGGATTGTTTTGGGAAGGGGTAGGCAAGAAAATGACCTGTTCAGCGTTTGGTTTTCAGTTAACGGTCGAGGGTGCAGATGGCGCCACTGCAACAGTGGTTGGTTAAGGTGTTAGCTTAGTACCCGTCAGCAGAAATCCTTTTCAGGTAATTGGCAAGTCACTTTCGCCAGACTGTACTTGCTTCCCGCTTTGTCCTACGATTTGGAAGGAGACAACAGAATGAATACATTTGAAATAGCAGACTTACAGCAAAAACATGCCGAATCAGACCAGTTGTATCTGGAATTTCTACACGAATCTTCAATGAGTATGGGATTGTATGTACTGGCGGCCGGCGCCAAAGACCCTCAATCGGTACATAATGAAGATGAGGTATATGTTGTCCTACAGGGGCAGGGCCAGATCATGGTAGATGGTGAAAACCGGCCAGTGCAAGAAGGAAGCGTCGTGTTTGTGGCTAAACATATTGAACATCGTTTCCATTCCATCAGTGAAGAACTGCAAGTATTGGTCTTTTTTGCTCCGGCGGAGAGTTAGTGTACAGTTTTCAGTGTGCAGTGTTCAGTTTTCGGTTGTCTCTCTGAAAACTGAACACTATCGGAAAGAAAATGCTCAATTACCCCTTTATGCAAGTGGATGCGTTTACGACACGGCCGTTGGCTGGGAACCCCTGCGCTATCTTGTTTGAGGCTGATGATTTAAGTGACAATCAAATGTTGGCTATTGCTAAAGAGATGAATCTGTCGGAAACCTCCTTTGTGATGCGTTCGGAGACGGCCGATTTCCGGGCACGCTACTTTACTCCGGCGGAAGAGATACCGTTGGCCGGCCATCCTACCATTGCCACCGCTTTTGCTTTGGTGGAATCTGGCCGGCTGGCGCTGACAGGTCACTGTACTCCATTCACACTGGAATTGCAGGTTGGCCCCATTCAAATTGAAATATTTGCCGAGGAGGGGACGATTGAACGTATTGTGATGGCGCAGAAGAAACCCCAATTTATGTCCCGGCATGATCCGGCGCTGGTGATGCCTATGTTTGGTCTGACGGCCGATGATGCACTGCCCGGCGTCCCCCTGCAAACAGTCAGCGCCGGTACACCGCAACTCATGATTCCGCTGCAAGACTTAGATGCACTGCGCCAGGCGCGGCTGGATGGGGCAGCTTATGAAACGTACCGACAGCAATCTGATTTTTTCAGCCCGCACTTATTTTGTTTGCAAGGAGTAACGGACCAAGGAGATACTTTTGCCCGCCATTTTGGCGTACCGCCGGACACGATGGAGGATCCGTTTACAGGTTCAGCCACTGGAGGAATGGGAGCCTATTTATGGCATTATGGTTTGCTGGAAAAACCGACGTTTGTGGCCGAGCAAGGTCATTGGTTAGATCGGCCGGGTCACGCTTTGGTAGAGATTATCGGGTCGCGAAAAGATATTGAGACGGTGAAGGTAGGAGGCACGGCCGTTACCATTATTCGCGGCACAATGGAGATTTAAGAATATGAATGAGCAATTTGATTTTTGGTTGGGGAAGTGGGATTTAACGTGGGTGGATAACGGCCGTGGGCACAACAGCATCACAAAAATCTTGGATGATCAGATCATCCGAGAGAAATTTACGACACTGCACGATGATGAGGTGTCCCCATTTCAGGGCATAAGCGTTTCCACCTTCAACAAATCGCAAAATCAGTGGCAGCAAACCTGGGTAGATAACCAGGGGAATTATCTCGATTTTGCGGGTGGTTTTGCCGATGGACAGATGATTCTATCTCGTGATGCGCTTCTGAAAGGAAAACGGATTCAGCAGCGTATGGTGTGGCAGGACATCCAGCCAAACAGTCTGGAATGGCAGTGGCAACAATCAGATGATGGAGGACAAACCTGGCAAACGCAGTGGCACATTCATTACAAAAGAAAAGAGGAAAAATAACTATACAGGTCATTCCTGCGAAGGCAGGAATCCACACATCTGGATACTTCCCTTCGCGGGTATGACAACCGGGAAACACCCGTATAGTTACAAGGAAAAATAACAATGGCAAAAGATTATGGAATGTTACCGGCTAACGCTGTTAAGCGGTCAGATCGGGCAGTAGAAGATGAGGCCTGGATTCGAGCGTTGTTGCACCGGGCGCCGGTAGGCTATCTGGCAACGGTGTATGACGACCAACCGTTTATCAACAGTAACATCTACGTATATGATGAGGCAGCCCACGCTATTTACTTGCACACAGCCAGATTGGGACGCACGCAGGCGAATGTGACAAAGCAGGAAAAGGTTTGTTTTACGGTAACAGAAATGGGGCGGTTGCTGCCAGCCGATGAGGCTCTGGAGTTTAGTGTGGAGTATGCCGGGGTGGTGTTGTTTGGTACAGCCATTATTATTCAAGATCAAGAGGAAGCGACACACGGCCTGCAAATTTTGCTGGACAAATACGCACCCCATCTAAAACCGGGCCAGGATTATCGCCCACCCGTACCCGCAGAATTGAAGCGCACGGCCGTATTCCGCATCAACATCGAATCGTGGAGTGGTAAGAAAAAAGAAGTTGCCCCCGATTTCCCCGGCGCATATTGGTACGAGTCGTAAGACCTTGCGTCTTTCCCTGACATTTCTGTAGGGTGATTTGGAAATTTGCCAAATCACCCTACATTCAAATAAATTTAAGTAAAAAATCAGATAGATAAGCGAAGAATTTTGCATACCCACTTGTTTTATGCTAACATTTCCGTCGCTCTCACGCCACTATGGTAGAAGTCGGCAAAATCGCCGAAACATATAGATGGCATTATCTGGAGGTAATAAGGAATTGGCTAACACAAAATCTGCAAAAAAGCGCATTCGGCAGACAAAAAAGCGCACAGAACGTAACCGGCAATATCAGATGGCAGCCCGCACTTATGTCAAGAAAGCCCGTATGTATATTGCGGAAGGCAATCTTGAAGAAGCAGAAACGGCCGCAAACATGGCCTATAAAACATTAGACAAGGCAGCGCGTAGAAATGTGATTCATCCCCGAAATGCTGCTCGTCGCAAAGGTCGTTTAATGGCTGCTTTAGCGGCCGCACAATCTGGGTAATTGTTTTAGTGTTACCGGCGGAGTATTTTATAATAACAGAAGCGCCATCCAATGGGTGGCGTTTTTTCTTGGGGCACTATAGAACAAACTGTTAGCTTGTTCAGCACAGACTAACAGTTTGCACTGCAAGTGGACGAATTCATCTGTCTGTTTTTTTGGAAAGTGGCATATAGAGGATATATCCCCGGCCCCGAACTGTTTTCAGGAATAACGGTTTGGCCGGATTCTTTTCTATCAACTCACGCATCCAGTGAATATGTACATCTAGCGTCCGTGTATCGCCCACATAATCTGTTTTCCAAACATTATGCATCAGCTGCCGCCGGGTCACAACTTGATGCGGATGCCGGACAAACTCCTCTAACAGTTGAGCTAACTTAGGCGTGAGTTGATTTTTGCCATGACAATTTATTTCTACAGATCCTTTGGAACGGTACAAAGAAATGCAACCATAGCGCACGATTTCCTCTTTAATCACATCTACGGGCAAAAGGGCACGGACTCTATTAAGCAGCTTTCGGGGGGTAAATGGCAGTTGAAGGTAGACATCTGCTTCGGCTGAATTATCAAGTTTTTGTGTTTCTGAACGGACATGAATAAGCGGGGTAGCGTTGAGGACACGACGTAGACGGCGGCAAGTTCGGGTTCCACTTGAACGCATGGAAGAGGCGTCAAACACAACCAGATCGGGTGTTGATCTCGCCACAGAAGCTAAAGCTGCTGCGCCTGTGTGGACACTACTTATGGTATAGTTGGCCTTTTCTAAAGCAGGCGCAAACGAACCATTTCCGGGCTTCTTCCCCTCCACCAATAGAATCATGGCCGTCATTGAAACCTCATTTACCTTAAATATTTAACATGAGCATCTTGTCATTATAAAGATAAACAGCAGGCTGACAAGGTCAAATAGTCACATTTTTCACATTCTGTTAGTCATAGAAAACTTATCTTACCAGATTTGACTTGCCAATTTAGGGGGATATAATGTCGCCATTATTGACGCAAATTAGCGGGCATGGTGAAGTGGTATCACAACGGCTTCCCAAGCCGTTATCACGGGTTCGAGTCCCGTTGCCCGCTCTCTTTTTTCCTCTTTTGAATCAAATCCCGCCTAATTTGAACGATTTCTGTAACGGTCAAAATTATCCGCAGTAGTTTGGCGCGAAAGCGATTTCACGGCTACAACCATTACAAAATTGAACGGTTTCTTTGGAGAGTGTTTGAATGGCAATTGTAATTGAACGGCCGTATCCCGTTTCAGCTACCGTCATCATGCGGTGTGCTTTATTTGCTTTGGCTAATATGGGGGCTAAATTGCAAGCCTACAATGAGGATAGTGGCGTCATTGTGGCTACCGTCACACGGCGTATGGGGTTGCAAAAAGAGGAGATGGCGGTGCGAGTGCGGCCGTTTGCCGATACCTGCCAGCTTGAAGTAGAAGCCCCCAACCCGGAACGTGCTCAAAGTTTTTTGAATCTGGTCAGTAATTATGTACGTGATGGCTCCAAAGTTCACACCAACGCTACCATGCAGTGGATAGATATGCAGCGCCAGGCAGAAAATCAGGCCAGACGCGGCCAATTAGTCAATCGGGCTAAGAATCTTTTGCCGGGTAGTCAAGCATCCAGCACGGCCGTTATCCCGATTGGAGAAACAGAAGAAAGCGCTCTAGTTACACCTGAAGAAGCCAACGCTCTGGCCCGTATGCCCATCCCCGATAACCCTGGTGTCCTGCTAAAAAATCCACAGGACAAAATCGTAGAAATTCAGATTGATCCGGCCGTCTTCACCGACCGCACCAGTTATTTGCAAGTGTGCGAAGGCTGTCAAGCGGCCATTTTGAAGGGTAGTCTCTATTGTTCTAACTGCGGACGGCCGTTGACACTGGAAGCTGTTCAACCCGAATTACGCACTGGAGCCAGTCAATCGGCCCGTTCTAGCTTAACCTATGGTCTGGCAGCCGTTGCCCTAACCCTGGTTCCTTTTCTCATTTTGATTTTACCCGTGCTTCTGAATAAAATGGCCGTTCCCTTTTTAGACCAACTTACAGCCTGGATAACGCCCTTAAAAATTGGCATCAGCGCTATTGTCGGTTTGGCTCCTGGGTTGTTCATGGGGATTCAATCTATCTCGCGGGCACGGCAGGCGGCCTGGTATATGAATTTGCGGGCGGCCGTAGATGCTGGCGGCCGCACCCGCGCCAACATCGGCAGCGCCCTGGGTTGGCTGGCTATTTATATGGGCATCGGCTGGATATTGTTTATTGTTCTGGTCATGGGGTTCGGTAATCAGTAGAACAAACTGTTAGGTTGTTCGGCGCAACCCCCAATCAATATTAATCAGCATCAACGGTCGTTTTGGCAAAGATATAAGTATCGCGCAAAGTGTCCGTTACATGATGGCGATCTTCGGCTTTCAAAGTAGCTTCATGCGTAAAACCAGCCCGACGGGCAACAGCAATACTACGCTCATTCAAAGAATCACAGCGGATTTCAACTCGCCTGGCGCCTAAAGTCTCAAAGGCAAAATCATTAATACCGTTGACTGCCTCGGTAATATACCCTTGCCCACCAAAACTGGTACGTACCCAATACCCAATCTCAAAGCGAGGCACATCCCAATCTATACGGTGTAAACCACTGCCACCAATGATGGTACCGGTTTCTTTTAACAAGAGCATCATCCATAAATCTTCACGGGCCAAAAATTTGAGCTGGCCTTCCCGTGCCCGCACTTCATAATCCTCTTCGGAAGAGATTTCTACAGCCCAGGGCATCCACTCTTTTAGTTCTTTTTGTGATTCGACGACGGCCGTGCGTATTGCCCGGCCGTCCCCTGGTAATGGCCCCCGAATTGTCAGCCGCTCGGTTTCAAACTCATAGGGGAAATCTTTTAGAATTGGTTTCATGAAAACAGTTCCTCTTATAAAAAATTAAGATGATTCGTAAGGTTAACCGATAGCCAGGAATAATACTCTAGCAATATGCAGAGAAAGTCCCACAATAAATATAGAATAATCGTAATTTTGTCGCTGGCAACCCCTCTTCTCCTATTTGTCATTTTTCGTTTCCACCCTTTTTTTCAAAACGAAACTTTCCAGACCAATAATATTAGTACAGAAATACATTCAGTACAATATTATCTGAGTACACTAGCCGGATTCATGTCCCTTATTGTGGCCCTATTTACACGCAATGGCTTGAGCGGCCGTTTATCGGCTCGATCTATCTTACTAACATTTGGTTTTGTGGCGCTGGCTGCATTATTGCTTTTGAGCAGTCTGACTATTTCCTATCTATTAAGCAACCAAACACCCTCACCCATCTTTTTTCGATCTTTATTTTTAAGCATTCCTGTTACAACACTTTTTTTTGTATTAGCACATTTGCCGTGGACGGCCGCAACCGAGAAACTCATTATCACCCGGCGCTGGCGCTTATTAATCCTGAATATCGTTTTATTTGTAGTTTACCTATTTGCAGCTTTCAAACTACCGTCGATGGAAAGCAACTTCATCAACCCCACTCTGCCCTATCTCGTCTCGCTGGCTTCAATTATGGCGCTGGTCGGCATTGCCTGGCACGCAATCAACACCACAAAGCGGAAACAAACCCCTTTCGAGAGACGATTGGCTGTCGCTTATATCTTACTGGCCGAAGCCCAAATCTGCCTGACCTGGGGATTGCCCGACACCTTGAGTTGGCTGCTTTACCAGCCGTTGATTTTGGCGGCATTGGCGGTGATTTTAACGGCCGCACTCAAACGCACCATGATGTTTCAACGAGAACAACGGCGTCGCAGCGAACTAACGCAACTCATCGTCCATGATCTGAAAAGCCCTTTAACCATCGTCATTAGCGGATTGGGGCTGCTAAATCGTGGCCATCTGGGAGCTATGGAAGAGACACAACAGCGGCTGGTGCAAGACCTGGAACATTGTAGTTATGAAGTGCTGCACATGATTGACGATATGCTCGATGTGGAACGATTGGAAGAAGACGTTTTATCCTTACACAGAATGCCCACCAACCCCCTGTCCATACTACAAGACCAGATCACTGATGTGCAGATTTTGGCACGGTCAAATAAACAAACCTTGACCTTTTCTTTCGTTGAACCGCTGCCCCGAATTCATGTAGATCGAGGCATGATGGTTCGGGTTGTACGAAATTTACTGGCAAATGCCATTAAATTCACTCCCCAAAAAGGACAGATTCAGGTCACAAGTTATGCTGACCAGACATATCTGACAATTGTTGTTGCTGACAGCGGGCCGGGCGTACCGTTGGCCGAACGAGAACGCATTTTCCTTAAATTTGCCCAAACAAAGGGAGGAATACGACGCGGAACTGGGCTAGGTTTGACCTTTTGCAAAATGGTCGTAGACGCCCATAACGGCTCTTTGACAGTAGATGACAGTACATTAGGCGGAGCACAATTTAAGGTGATTTTACCGCTGTATGAATCTTCTCATGAGGACGCCTTATTAACAAGCCAATGGCCGTTACCCCCCACACACTCTATTCAAAGCGAAATATAAACTTAACGCTGCACAAACGGCAAATAAGCTTTTTCCGGCAAGTCTAATGTTTGTACAGTCACGGCCGTGCCCCCACTCACATTCCCCGCCCGGTCCCGCGCATAAACCGTAAATGTATATTGCCGCTCCAATTCTGCCTGGAAGGTAGCGGATAACTCTACCGTAGCCGTCAACCACATCTGGTTAGCGCCCCCATCTGCCGACACCCATACATCATAATTTTGCACTCCGCTGCCATCATCCTGCCCCGACCAGGAAATAGGGATAATATCTTGGGCAATAGTTGGCGCTGATACAGTAACAAGCGGCGGTAAGGTGTCTTGTTCAATGAGGATATACGGCCGTCCCCCAATCGCATACAAATTCGGGTCCCAGGGCGCGTTTTGGTTGCTGGCTGCTGGTAGTTGGATTGTGAAGTGTCCATTTTGCGCCGTCAACGTTTGCGTAATGCCATCTGGTCCAATGAGAAGACCGCTGCCTGATTGGTTGGTACTGGAGACAACGGCCGTTTGCGCCACCCCAAACCGCGACCACATCCCCAAAATACGGGAACTGCTGGTCGGTTGGTAAAAAGCAATCCACTCCTGCGGCCCATTTGCGGGATCATTGCTGCCCGGCCGCAGCCGCCACAATGGTTCCACATCCGTAAAATAATCCGTCAACGTTTTGTAGGCCGCAAAATTAGGACGGGCTGTTTCCGGCTGGGGATGCTGCGTAAAACAAACAGCATCGGTGGGATTACGGAACAGTCCATTGGCGTCACCGGCACAGGGAAAATTTGTACCCGGCACATTCCCATTTTCATCGCACATATCCCCACTGTGGGGCGGGAAATCCGTATCGGCCGGTTGGTTGCCACAGCCATCATACAGTTGAAAATGGAAGATGGCGTCCGCCCCGGCAAAGACACTGTAAAAAGCAGTTTGAATCACAAAATCGGCCTGTTCGCTAATGGTAGCCCGGTAGCCGCTTTGAGAATCCCACACCGGGCCAGGGTAATCATCCCAGGCCGCCACGCCCGTCTCATTTAGCCAGATTGGTTTGTCCAGCCCCCGATCAGCCAGTGTATTGCCCACGCGCCACACATAATACCAAGATTGCCAGGAGTAAAAGTAATTGTGAGTAGCCACAATGTCATGATAGTAATTGTAAGTAGCGGCCTCCCCATCCGCATCGTACAAAGTCATGACATCGCTGAAAAAGTTAAAGTTGGCTACGCTGGAATTGTTAATGTTAGACAGCCCGCCAAACATCACCTGTGCGTTGGGGTCGGTTTGCTGAATGACGAGGTAGGCGACTTTGAGAAGACGGCCGTAATCGGCCATTGTGCCATCCCAAAAAAAGCGATAATCCGGTTCATTCCAAATTTCCCAATGGGTGATGCCCTCGCCGGCCAGCCAACCCTGACTTTGAGCCAGCACACCGTCAGGCATATATCGCTGTACAGCCAGGGACACGAAGTTAGCCCATTTATTGTTGGGGTTGATTGTTTTGCCGGCGCCGGGCGTATCGCTGCCATCATTGAAAATGGCGTCGTACAAACCGCTGGGAGTAGCGGCTTGCGGGGCGTTAATGGTCAACGGGCTGGGCCGGGAATTAGTAGGCTGCTGCTGGGCAAGACTGGTGGTATAGAACGATGGTGTACCTAACAAAATGGCGTTGATTTGCAAACCGTGTGTGATGTCGCCAATAACGGCCGTGTCCTGCGTAGACCAATTAAAATTATCCTGACTTTGTTCAATGTTGAACCAGTAAAGCGGCCAGCGGTTCCAGCCTGCGCCAGTAGACAATCCATTCTGGTACTGCTGTTCATCGGCGTGGTGTTCGGCCGAACTGATGAAGTTGACGCCATATGCGGGTTGGGTGCTGGAACTGGTTCGCGGGGTGGAAGTAATTGTTTCTGCCCGCGCCCGGTTTTGCCAAAGCGCAGCTAGACTTAAAAGGAATAAGCCGGTGAAGATGAAGAAGAGATACGGCCGTTTTTGCTGAACATTGTTTCTTGATACCATTTAGACGCCTCGTCAATCAAATTGTTGGACAAACTGTTAGTTTGTCCGTTCAAGTTTGTAAGTAGCATCACCATTGTCGTTAACTTAAGACCTCGCAGGTTTCCAAAATGATCTACGCCCCTCTGAGGTTTTGCGTTAAAACCTGCGAGGTCTTCGCTTAAGTTAACACTTATGATAGCATCACAATATGCGCGATTTACAGGAATATGACAATACTCTTTTCACCTGACATTCACCTGGGATAGAGGTTCCACCTTTTGAAAAGGTGGAACCTCTTCATAGATCAACCGAAACATATGGTAAACTGGCAATCAGCAAGCGCAAACCGGCGCTGATGCGTACCAGCGAAAAGCCGCGTACTTCTTGTTGAAAGCGAAAAATATCTACCTTCAAGGGAGCCAGAATTGCATCGGCCAAATATTCAATATCCAGATCAGGTGGAATTTCCCCATTAGCGGCCGCAGAGCGCAACAAACCGCTAACCGTCATGTGCTGCCAAAAGTGAGGCATTTGCAGGCGGTTGTTATCCAATCCTGGCAGCAAACCTTCACGCTGGACTTCACATAATAAAGGGGAATGTGCGTCTGTAAAATAAACCAGGGCATCTATAAATTGGTCTAATTGTTTCAGTTTGGAAACATTGTCGGCCGTTAACACCTGCATACGGGCTAACATACTATCTTGAAACTCGCTCATTTGGGAGTCCAATAACGCCAGGCACAATTCACCTTTATTAGCAAAACGACGGTAGAGTGTACCCTTGCCTACCCCGGTAGCTTGAGCGATGTCAGCCATATTGACATTGGCTACCCCCTGCTCGGCAAACAATTTTTCGGCCGTTGCCAAAATACGGGCACGATTAGCTACAGCATCGCGTCGTTCGCTGCGGCCGTCGTCATCACCACTTAAAAGTGGCCCCAATGATATAGATTGATCTTGTGTGTCACTCATCATATTCACCTGTCCAAAAGTACAGTTCCACTTTCCGTCTATTGACAAACGGACTCAAGTCCGCCATATTTTATCCTGTATTCGGACTCAAGTCCACTTAAATCTAAATGATATGTTTTTAGCATCACAAGGAGATTATACAATGTCATGGCAAATTGACTCAGCCCATTCACACATTTATTTTACAGCGCGTCATATGATGATTTCTAAAGTACGCGGCCAATTTGAATCTTTCACCGGTACGGTGAACTTCGATGAAGAAAATCCTACCCGTACTACTGTGGATATCGAAGCAGACCTCGACAGTATCAATACCCAAGAAGAACAGCGCGACAATCATCTGAAGTCACCTGATTTTTTTGATGTTGCCAACTATCCGCTCATGACCTTCAAAAGCACAAAGGTGGAGCAAACCGGAGAAAACAAAGGCAAACTGCATGGCGATCTGACCATCCGAGGTGTAACAAAGCCGGTTGTGTTGACTGCGGAATACGCCGGTCAAGCTAAAAGTCCCTGGGGTACGGTATCGGCCGGTTTTTCGGCGACGGGCAACATCAACCGTAAAGATTGGGGCTTGAACTGGAATCAGGCTTTGGAAACCGGCGGCTTCCTGGTCGGCGACAAAATCAAAATAGAAATAGAACTGGAATTGGTGAAACAGCCCGAAGCAGTTCCGGCCTGATAAATTCCGCCTACATCCCCTAACCTGGCAACGGCCATTCGCGCTGTCAGGTTTTTTTGTCCCAATCCGTCTCCCCTTTTACCTTCTTAAACTCCCTTTAATCTCATCTTTAATTTCCCTTAAAGGCAACCGCGTCTATGTCTAGTATCTTGTTGTCAGAATTACACAGCGTATTGTTGAGCAATAAAAACAGTAATATTGGAAGCTACTCAACAATGCAGATTAGCTGGAGGTGATGCCTAACGAAAATGACTGCTGTATTGAAATTTGAAATCTGCTGGAAGCCGTGCATACATCACGCTCCAACATCCTAAAAATAAGAACCATCAACAAACATTAACTCACAGATTTTTAGTAGTAAACTGACTCATCTCCCGGACTGGAGCCTTTTAGGACGAGATGATTCCTCCTTCACAACAACATAGGGCAACGGCCGTGACCCACCACACCCCGTCGGCAGAGCAATGATTGGGGGATTGAGCCTACTGCGCCTCTGGGGAAAAGCCAACCTCCGGCCGTCGTAAAACAAACGGCCGTTGCCCATCCTCCTTTTTCGCCCCATAATACCTAAAATCATTACCTGACAGGAGGAAAGCGATGCAACGTGACAATCTTTTCACCAACCCCTGGGTTGCTTTGGGGTTGCCCGCTCTGACTCTCTTATTCGGCATTCAAATATTACGAGCGCTGTTCCCCTACTTACTTTATGTTTTGGGTGATGCGCGGGGCTGGACGGCCGTTGGCATTGGTGCGTTAGCCCTCATCATCTTCGGCAGCAGTTTTTTGGCAGAGGCGTGGCGGCGGTTGGTAGGCGGCCGTGTTCTGCTCATCATCACCGTTTTAGGGGTAAGCTTTTCTCGGCTGGCGCTGCAATTTTGGCCCGATTTACCCCTATTCCACCTCATCTTCAGCGTCGTGGGTACAATTTGCCTGACGCTGTTCTTCCCCGTTTATCTAGCCACCATTCGCCCCCGCCCAGCGATGGAAATGGCAAAGTTCGGCCTCGGTTTGCAAATTGGTATTCTGCTAACCGTTGCTATTAACGGCTTATACAACACCTATGATCTGACCTGGCAATCTGGTTTACTTAATGGGTTACTGGTTGTGATTGTTGCCTTTTTACAATTGGGTTGCCTGGCCGGAATGTTGTACCAACTACCATCTATCCATGAAGCCGAAGACCCGCCGCTGAACCAGGCCCTGTTATGGACCGCTTTCGGCGCCATCCTTTTTTTGCAACTGCTAATATTTGCCAATGTGGCCCAATTAACGGCCGTCATCCTCTGGTCATTTCCGGCCGCTTTCACATTAGCTCTGTTCACGGCCGTTGTCGGACTTGGCGGCGTATTTTATGCGTACTATCCTGGCGTTCATCCATTGGTATGGGTGTTGGAAATCATTATTCTTTTGGTTGCCCTAATTGGCTACGCGAATTCAGCTTTCACAACAATCGTCGCGCTCATCATCGGCCAATTTGTATTGGGAGAAGGGTTGATGCTGGTTGTGTTAAATTTGCGGACAGGCAGCGGCCGTGACAGTATCCGCAACCTAACCATCGGCAACGGGTTGGGGATGCTCCTGTTCGCTATCTTCATCTTTCTGTACTATGCCGGGTATCAAATCCGCCTACCCTTCCCCAATACAGCGCTTGTTTTTACGGCCGTTCTGCTTATTTTTCTATGCGGATTTTTCGCCAATCGCTCCCTGCGCCGCCAGGACAGTGTCAAAGAGCCAATTCTCATGCGTTCGTTGGCTTTGCTTTTGTTGGCGGTTGTTATTGTGGCGGCCGTCAAATTCTTCACCTGGAATACCCCCACCCCCATCACCCCTACCAGCAACCCCACCCAAGTCATGACCTACAATCTGCACAACGGCGTCAACCCACAAGGGCAGCTAGACTTGGAAGCCATCGCTCAGGCCATCGAAAACCAAAACCCAGATGTCGTCTCTCTGCAAGAAGTATCACGCGGCTGGGTAGTCAATGGGTCAGTAGATATGCTCATCTGGCTTTCGCAGCGATTGGATATGCCGGTCATCTGGGGGCCAACAGAAGGAGAATTATGGGGCAATGCCGTTTTGAGTCGTTACCCTGTTATACAAAGTGAGAATCGGCCGTTGCCCCCCAACGATCTGCTGCTTCATCGCGGCTTTATCTGGGCTGAAATTGAGACCGGAACTGAACCGCTACAAATTATTGACACGCATTTTCATCACATCACGGCCGACAACCCCATCCGCGTCCAACAATCCCAGGCCATCCTCGATTTTTGGCAAGACCGCCCCCACACTTTGCTCATGGGAGATTTGAATGCCCCGCCAGATTCACCGGAGATGATGATGCTGCAAACGGCCGGTTTCAACGATGCCATCGCCACGTCCGGTATAGCGCCCGGCTACACCTTCATCTCCACAAACCCCACTATTCAGTTGGATTACATTTGGTATACGTCTGATTTGTCAGCGACGGCCGTAGCCATCCCCCCATCTACTGCCTCAGACCATCTCAGCATCGCCACCACAATTACCAAAGAGTAATGGATCATGGCTGACAAAGATGACCTTTGGCTTTCCAGAAATAGTCGTTTATCACTTTCCTCTTTTAGGTTACATATTCCATACTGTCCAATATCAAGGTCAACATTGT
>JAAEOP010001220.1 GCA_024223125.1 Chloroflexota bacterium | reverse complement strand
CTTGTCGCTCAATCTTAATCTGGCAAACGGCTATGCGGGTGGGTTGGCCCCTTTGCCACAGACAATCATGATTAGTGTCACGCGCGATGCGGCCTTGTATGCCAGCGCCAGCGTAACCCCCATCCCCAGCGGCGGCGGGTATTTTTACTCTGCTTGGCTTGGGCCAACAGAATGGTATTCCTGGTACCCTGAGGCCGGCGATATGCTTTGGGTAAAACAAGGCGCCAATACTATCAGCATGACTGTCCCCACACTAACCGCGTTTGCGGAGACGAAAACGGACACGGTGTATGGTGGGGCGCCAGAAAATGCCGCTCTCACGATTTTTGTGTATCCTTTTGATGATGCCGGGAATGTGTACACAAGTACCGCAATGGCGGGCGGTGATGGAGCCTATACGGGCAGCTTTGCCGACCTCCACCCACGGGATTCGGGCTATGTTCTATATACCCAAGGTGCGAACAGCCGCGCATTTATCCCATACGTTGCACCTTTTTTGCGAGCGCAGGTAAATGGGTATTCGGTTTCAGGGATGGCAAAACCGTATAGCTCAGTGTTCATCACAGTAACCAATTCCAGTGGTGAATTCATGGATTGGCTTGACGCATCCACGGGCACAGATGGCTTCTTTGAAGTGCGTGACTATAACGAAGGAGACCCTCTGCTTTTACTTGAGAGCGGTTATCAATTACTCGCGTCTGCCGCTGGACAAACCTTCTCGATGACGGTGCAAAATGTTAGTGTACACGCAGATAAAACAGATAGCCTGGTTTGGGGAGATACTGCTCCTAACGCGCCCGTTAAAATTTCTCGTTTTGCTGGCCCACTCCAATTCTAT
>JAAEOP010001219.1 GCA_024223125.1 Chloroflexota bacterium | reverse complement strand
CCAGGTGTTAATGAGCGACGACGGTACAACGCAAACCACAAACCTCTTTGGCCTGGACCTAATTCATGTAGACGATGGTACAGAAACAAGAACCCTGCTGACTGATGGGTTGGGTAGTGCGCGTGTAGAAATGGTAGGCAGCACAGTAGACACCATCACTACCTATGAACCCTACAGCCGCGTACTAGCCCAAACCGGAACCAGCGGCACAACCTACGGTTACACCGGCGAACAACACGATGCCCTAACCAGTCTTGTTTACCTTCGTGCCCGCTACTACAACCCCACACTGAAAGTTTTCATGTCCCGCGACCCGTTCCCTGGCGTACCCACCATGCCAGCCTCACAGCATGGATACAGCTACGTCCACAACAACTCTGTCAATTTTACAGATCCCAGCGGAAATTGTATTTTCGGTTTAGATACGATTGTATGTGTATTGGCGGCCGCAGGGGCGGCATATGGCGCAGGATACATCGCTTACAATCATTATTTCCCAGAAGAGACGCCGCCACAAGACTTTAGTCTGGGTTGGTGGGCAGGCCAGTTATTAGGTTACAAAAATGTACAAGAAGATATTTCTGTTATGCGCGATCCTTGTGCATGTCCATTGCGAAAAGGGATAGCTGGCGTTGGCGCCACGACAAATGCCGCAATGGGTATTTCGCTTATTCATGGTGCGGGGAGAGCATTAATGTCCTTACCACAAATAGGCAAGGCTCTCGGATCGTCTACGCCAATTGAAGTACTTAAAAACTTGGCTCGAAGTCGCGGAGCTACATTCTACCCTACGAGTTACATTGATGATGCTGGAAGAGTATTTCCAAACTATCGCCCACTTTACACATCGGACATTTATGTTGATCCAACCGGAAAAAGCAAATTGAATCTTGTAACAAGTTTTATGCACGAATTAGCTCATGTTGAGCAAGGTACAGGATTGGCTCATAAAATATCTGCGGCTTCAACTAATACATTCAATGTGCCTAAGTTAATATTTGGGTACTTCTTGAACCCTGTGGAAGTGAATGCAGCTGCTTCTGCATTGGGACTGGGAGGAAATAATTTTGCCATTTTATTGGCGAATCGGGGAATACTTGATATCAGCAATACAATCAAATACGGTTCAGAACGGGGAAATATCCTGGCAAATTCTATTTCAGATCAATACAACCAGGGATTAGATGCTCTTTGTGAGCAACTGGGTTATGAGTAACTAACAAATGTGTTTAGTATATATAGGCATCATTTTCATTGTTTTGTATGTTGTCGGAGTTCCCATTGTCTTGAAAAAAGTGAAACCCCAAGTATTTGAAGATCCACGAAACAATGCGCTTCCGTTGGTAATTACAATTGTTATAATTCTCATTCTAACCAATGAAATAGGTAAAGTAGTATTAAATTGGTGTGCATCGAGCTGATGTAACTGCTGTGGGTAACTGAGATCTCCAGTTACCCACAGTTCCACGGCCTTACCCCTGAGCAAAGCAGCACCCCTACCGTGGTGTGATCTTTGCACCCAATAGCTTACACAATGAAAATAACAAACCAAACTCACGGCCGCCGATGGCACGGCCGCAAACCAACTCAATCTCTGGCAAAAAGGGTTGGGGAGATATGGACTCGTTTGGCACATTTAGCGATGACGACAACGGCCGCAATTCCAATTCCTCGTACCTGTTCACATATAACGGCCGCCGATGGACAAACAAACGATTACTTCGGTGCGGCCGTGGCCTTCAACGAAACCGGTCAGGGGCTGTTGGTGGGGGCATATTGGGAAGATGAAGCGGCCAGCAACGCCGGCGCCGCCTACTACTTTACAAGCGACGGCACGACCTGGACCGAACAAGCCAAACTCATCCCTGCCAACGCTGGGCCGTCTGACCATTTCGGTATCGCTGTGG
>JAAEOP010001218.1 GCA_024223125.1 Chloroflexota bacterium | reverse complement strand
AGGCCCTTCGGCCTGACCGTTCACACTTGATGTATGCTGAACTGCGCCATTGGTTGGTCGCGGCAGGACATTGTCTGACTGGGGTTGATTTGATTTCCGGTTTCGTTTGAATGGCCAAATCCTAAGCATTGTCCACCTCCTATCCGCTCAGGACACCAAGCGTTAATTGGCGGGTCAGAATAGTCCCCATTTTCAATTCCAGGGCTACTCGTTCTATCAGCGACTTTCCCCAATCACTTGTATTGTTAACCATCTTTCGGATTGCAGTCTGCAAACCTTGCAACCAGGCTGCCAGCAACAGTGACACCCACCGTAGAAAAATGGCTCCTTCGAGCGGGATGGGTTGAAACGTAGTGTGCCCATCATCCTCTTCTTCAACCACCATCAAGACGGGAAAGACTGAGTATCCGGTTGTTTGCAGCAGGGTCTTTCGTCGTCGCTTTGTCATCTCCCACCTCCCCCAACCGTACCAAAGCTCAAATTCAATTGTCAGCCGTTGAGTGCGATAGCCTGTGACATTTTTACCGTCCTTTCTGTTGATGTATAATCACACCTGGCCGGGAAGTACCGTTGCCCGGCCCGCCCGCTGTAGGTGCTCAACTCGCAGCGGGCATTTTTATTCTTTCTCACAAAGTCAGGTGAGTTTAGTGAGTTCGATGAGT
>JAAEOP010001217.1 GCA_024223125.1 Chloroflexota bacterium | reverse complement strand
TTGTACTCCGGTATTTTAGCTGTGGGGTCAATGGCGTCTATTGTTAAAAGATTAACGGCCGCTTCCGCAAAATGAAAGGTCATGAAAACGGTTCCAATGGGGGAGCGTTCAGTTAATTTGGCGGTGGCTAATACCTGGCCGCGCCGGGATTCTACGTACGCCCAATCGCCGTTTATGATGCCTAAAGCACGGCCGTCAACCGGGTTAATCTCTACTTCCGCTTCCGGGGCTATTGCTTCCAAGCCTGGCGAACGACGAGACATGGTCCCGCCGTGCCAGTGGAATAGAATGCGCCCGGTAGAAAGAATAAAGGGATATTCCTCATCCGCTTCTTCTACTGAAGGCTGGTAGGTTACGGGACAGAATAGCCCCAAGCCACGCGCAAATTTACCTTCATGGAGGACGGCCGTGCCTGGATGATCTGGTGTGGGGCAAGGCCATTGCAGTCCGCCGTTTTGCAGCCGTGCATAACTCAGGCCGCCGTACTGCGGTGTCAGCGCTACTAGTTCCGTAAAAATATCTTCTGGACAATTAAGCTGCCACGGCTGGTCTAACCGCTGTGCTAGATCAATGATAATTTCCCAATCTGGGCGAGCTTCGCCGGGAGCAGCCAGGGCGGGACGACCCATTTGCACACGTCGTTCTGTGTTGGTGAAGGTTCCTGTTTTTTCAGCAAAGCTGGCGGCGGGCAAAACGACATCTGCCAGTGCGGCCGTTTCAGTCAAAAAGATGTCTTGCACAACCAGAAAATCAACCGCCCGCAAAGCTTTGACCACATGGTTTAGATTGGGATCAGAAAGCATGGGATTTTCACCCATGATGTAGATGGCGCGGACACGGCCGTCTAAAACCCCATCCATCACCTCTGTCACCGTCAGGCCAGGGGTTGGACTGAGCGAATCAAAGGGAACGCCCCAACCGGCGGCAAACTTGCGGCGGGCATCCTCACTGCTGACCGGCTGGTAGCCGGGGAAGACATTCACCAATCCCCCCATATCACACGCCCCCTGTACATTATTTTGGCCTCGCAGCGGGTTCAGTCCGGTTCCCGGCCGTCCAATATGCCCGGTAAGCAAGGCCAGGTTAGAAAGCGCTTTTACATTATCTGTGCCGTGTGTGTGCTGGGTAATGCCCATCGCCCAAAAGATCATGCCATTTTGAGCCTTTGCGTATAGTTGGGCGGCAGCAATAATTTGCCCTGGTGGGACGCCGGTGATGACGGCCGCTCGTTCGGCCGACCAATTGGCAACGGCTGCTTTCAAAGCCGCAAATCCTTCTGTTCGTTCCTGGACAAAACGTTCATTCACCCAATCGTGGGCGATGATGGTGTGGGCGATGGCGTTAAACAAAGCCACATCTGTACCTGGTTTATGGCGCAAATGGAGGTGGGCAAAATCAGCCAATTCAATCTGGCGCGGGTCAATGAGAATCAGTTTTGTCCCTCGCTGCCGGACGGCTTTTTTCATTTGCAAAGCCAGCACGGGGTGGGCTTCGGTGGTGTTAGAGCCTGTAACCAACAGCACATCCGCCTGGGGAATATCTTGTATGGAATTGGTCATCGCACCAGAACCAACGGTCGCAGCCAGACCGGCCACGCTGGAGCTGTGTCAGAGACGGGCACAGTGATCTATGTTGTTGGTTCCAATAACCGCGCGAGCTAATTTTTGCAATAGGTAGTTTTCTTCATTGGTGCATTTGGCCGAGGTGAGAAAGGCGATGCTGTCGGGGCCGTATTTGGCCCGTGTTTCGGTCAGCCGTTGAGCAATGGCGTTGAGGGCTGTGTCCCATGTGGTGGGGTGATGGGGCGGCTCGTCGCCAGGCACTTGATCGTTTTTGATTAGCGGCCGTGTCAACCGATCAGGCGCGTACACAAAATCGTAGCCAAAACGGCCCTTGACGCATAAGTTGCCCTGGTTGACGTTGTTGTCGAAACGGCCGTCAACCCGGTAAATCATCTCATCCTTCATGTGTAAATCAATTTGACAACCGACCCCGCAGTAGGGACAGGTGGTGGGGATGGTGCGGTCGGGTTTGATCATGGTTACTCCGTGTTCGGTATTCCGTAATCCGTTGTCCGTTGTCCGTCAGTTTAGTCGGAATACAGATAACGGGTCATGGATTACGAAAATCATCTATATGCGGGCGATTGATAAGCATAGCGCAGCCGACCCCACGCAGTACCTTTTCGGCGACGCTGCCATAGCGCCAGCGGGATAGCCCGGTACGGCCGTGTGTAGACATGACCACGAGGTCTATTTCTTGTTCTTCTACGAATTGCAGGATAGTGGGGGCTGGTTTGCCATAGCCGACGGCCATTTCCAGGTTTAGATCGGTGCGGCCGTAGTCCACAGCTATGCGGTGCAGATATTGGGCTGTCTGTGTATCCACACTGTGGCGATACCGTTCGCCCAGCCCAGATTCCTGCTGATTTAATTCTTGTATGGCATCGGGAGACGCCTGGTATGAATTGTCTTCTACACGCAGCAGGGTTACATTGGTGTCAAATGCCTGGGCAATATCCAGACCCAGCGGCAGACTGGTTTCTGCTAATGGTGAGCCGTCCAGAGCAATCAATATATGCTGGATAGATTGTTGGGAGCGTACAATGAACACCGGGCAGGGGGCGTGTGGCAAAACCTTTTCAGCCACGCTGCCCAACACCCAGCGGGTCATGCCCGAATACCCATGCGTGGACATAACAATCAGGTCGCTCTCTTCTGCGGCCGCCACATCCACAATCTGGGCGGCGGGGTCTCCTTCTTCTATGCGGCCGTTCCAATTGAGGTCAGGATGGGTACGCCCCAGTCCATATTGCAGGTTATTTAAGTATTCACGGCTGGCTGCTTCTTCCTGGCTAAAGTTGGTTTCCGGGTAATAAAGACTGTGCCCCATCATTTCCGGCCCTTCAGGAATGAGTACAGTGTGATGTTCCAATATATGCAGCAGGGTGACTTCGCCATTTGTCTGCTGCGCCATCCAGACAGCGGGTTGCAGCGCGTATTCCGCTAAATCAGAGCTATCGAGTGGTACTAATATCTTTTTGAACATGGCTGCCTCCTTGATTAATAGTTAGCAGTATTCAGTATCCAGCATCCAGTTTTCAGTTGGTTCTTAATGGCCAACTGCTTTCTTCTTTTCTAAACGATAGTATGCCCAAGAGCGGTATGGGGTAGATAGTGACAAAAAGCACCTGAATTATGAAAAATATCACAGATGTGGTTGGGGGAGTCAAACGCATTGTTCGTCATTTGCTAACGATACCAGGGCGGCTCTATTTGGTAGATAGACAAGCCGCCCGTGTGTTCAAATTTTGTTTTGTTTACTCCGATTTTACCGACTTGTAACGGCCGTATGGTATACTGCCAATGGATAAGTCTGCAAGTGAGCAGATTTGCAAGTGGCAAGTTATTTTTGGCCGAATGTGGTGGCAAACTTGCTAAATAGGACAAGTTTCTTGCAACAACTTTTAACGCTCTTGACCGTACCGCCGGGGAATATTGTTTACCACCTGATATCGCTTTTTGCGTTGCAGGCGGTGTTTGCCCTTTCTCTGGGGCAATGGCGACATAATCGCCAGAACCAGGCTGTATGGCGGAGTATGTGGGCTTCTGGCGCTCTGATAATGTTGCGGTTGGTTGTTTTCGGCATTGTGCTGTTGCTGGCTGATAACCCGACCCAATCCTTGCTTTTTTTACCACCTCTGGAACAGGCATTGCATACAATCACGGCCGTCACCATTGTCTGGGCGCTCGTACCTCCCTCACAAAGAATCCTGCGCCTGGGGGATGTGCTGCTGTTATTGAGCCTGGTGGTTATTGGGGTCACGGCCGTCTCTTTCACCCTGACCTGGCAAACCCAGGTCCTTTCTGGGCAGATGTATACGACCACCACCCAGGCCACCATCTGGACTGTTATGCAGATAGTCATTTTGGGGCTGGGACTGCTCTTAACCTTGCGTACCGCGCAAACCCGGTGGCAGTTACACAGTTATATATTGGGTATTCTGTTGGTGGCACAATTAGCCGGGCTACTCATGGCTAACCCAGAGAGTAACATTATTTACTGGGCGCGATTGGGTCAGCTGATTGCTTTCCCCTTATGGGCTGTGTTGGTTTACCGCCAATCTGTTTCCCCCATCCTTTTTGCACAGCAAACCAACGCCCTGTCCACGCGGCAATTACAACAAACGTTGCTTCTCTCTGCGGCCGTTATTCAGAGCGCCAAACTTCCAGACCGCTGCCAACAAGCGGTCACCATGGTGCAGCAAATGATAGAAGCAGCCTTTGTTGGTATTGGTATCATTTCCCCGGACAACAAACAACAGTTCATCATTACCAGCAATTTGCCCCAGGCGGGGGAAAATGGGCCGCGAAGTTGGCAGGTGGAACTGGTTAGCTGGCCTCCGTTTCGGGAAGCGGTCCGTAAAAAACAAGGCGTGGAATTGCAACTACGCGGCCAGGGCACACGCCATCTGCACACCTTGTTTGAGATGATGGAGATCCGGCCGTATGAAACGATGTGGGTGCAGCCACTATTGTTGGCGAATGAAGTTGTAGGCGTTCTTTTGCTGGCCAGACGAAACACCCAAAGCCATTGGTCTGAACGGGACAAAGATATTGCTCCAGTGTTGGCTACTTTTATTGCCCACGCTTTAACTGATTATGCAACGTTTTCTGTGTCTACGTCGGTTATTCCAATTCTTGAAAGTGACGTAACGGCCGTAAGCGGCCGTATCATTGCCCTGGAAGCAGAACGAGACAGATTGACCCATGATCTAAAAGTTGTTAGCAGCCGGGCTTCCCAATCAGAAGCGCGGGCTATTTTAGCCGTGAAACAGGCCCAGGATTTAGCTGCTACCTTAGATGAAGTCGAACGTACTAATCGAGATGAGACGATTCAAGCCCTGGAAAATGAAGTCGCTTCCCTGCGCGAATCGTTGATCGAGGCTGAGGAAGCGATGGCTTTAGCGGCCGCCAGCGACAGCGATCTCAGCACCGAGTGGGTGATGTTGACCTTGACCCGTTACTCTGGCCAATTGGAAGAAGCGCAAATCCGTATTGCCAGCCTGGAATCTACGTTAATACGGCGCGAGTCTGGCGCGGTAGATGAATTGCTGGTTGCCCTCATCCAAGAATTACGCACACCCATGACATCTATTGGCGGCTTCACCGATTTGCTGTTAAGTGAAACGATTGGCATTTTGGGCACCAAACAGCGTGACTTTGTGCAGCGCATCAAAGCGAATTCGGAGCGCATGGGTACGCTGCTGGACCAGATGCTGCAAATTGTAGCTGTGCAGGAAACCTCGGAGGAGACGGTGGCCTCGGCTGTTAATGTGCAGGATGTGTTGGAAACGGCCGTCTCTCACATTATCACCCAGGTGCGCGACAAAAATTTGCGCCTGGACCTGGACATTGCTGACAATTTACCGACGCTAACTGTCCAGACGGCCGATTTACAACAGATATTTACCCTTTTGCTAGGAAATGCCTGCCAATCATCAGGATATAACGGCCGGGTCATCATCAGCGCTCAAGCTGATGCTTTGCAAGATGAAAACCAGACATCACCCAAATCGCTGCCATTCTTACAAATAAGTATCAGCGACAGCGGCAGCGGCATCAATCCTGCCGATTTACCCCATGTTTTTGATGCCCATTATCGGGCTGAAAATCCCCTCATTGCCGGATTAGGTGACACCGGAGCCGGTTTATCAGTCGCTCAGACGTTGACCACTGCCAACGGCGGCCGTTTATGGGTAGATAGTGAAGTGGGCAACGGCAGCACCTTTTCTCTTCTCTTCCTGCTCAACAATACGGAAACAGGCCAGCAGACACCTGGTGACGCTAATGGCAGCCTTAAGGGTGTGCGCTAATGGAGGAAGAGGGGGCAATGGGCAGCGGCCGTTTGTCAAGCTTCATCATTACCCTGGTCGTCGGCGCTACGGTATTGGTCGCATTGGTTCTGGCTCAGGGAGATGCGTTATGGCAGCCGTCACGGCCGTCATTTGTTCCCCCCATCATCGCCGATGGCATTATTATTTCCCCCAAAGAAACACCCATTGAGGCTATCCCTTTTTCCACTGCTACTCTTACGGCCACATTGGATTATTCACAGGTGACGGCCGCTGCTCAACTACCAGAACAGTGCGGCGAAGTGCCTGCCGGCTGGAAGGTTACAGAAGTACAATTGGGCGATACGATATTTTCTTTGGCTGCCCGACACGGCGTACCCATACAGCAAATAAAGGAAGTCAACTGCTTGCTGCCGGACAGCCTGTCTCCTGGAATGATCCTCAATCTGCCGCTTTTGCCACCCCAAGTTGTGTGCGCTCCGCAGCCCGGCTGGGTGTCCACAACGATACCTGCCGGAGCTACCCTTACTTCTTTAGCAGCAGTGTATCACACAGACCCGATTATCATCATGGAGGCTAACTGTTTAACAAGTGAAAATATTTATGCCGGCCAGTCCCTTCTCTTGCCACCGTTGGCTCCGACCACCTTCCCCACAATAACCAGCACACTGCTGCCGTCGCCTACGGCCATGCCTCCCACCAGCCCACCCCGGCCAACAAACACAGCCGCAGCCCCACCCACTAGCCGTCCCACTTCTGCCCCGCCACCAGTCAGAAACACGTCTACACCCACACTGACAGCAGCGCCAATAGATACGGCCGTGCCACCTACATCAACCCCGACAGCTACACCCCCGGAAACAGCCACCTCTTCTCCCGTACCCAAACCGACCGACGCACCACCATTGCCAACGGATACGCCACTACCTGCGCCAACGGATACGGCCGTGCCATCACCCACAGATCCCACCAAAATCCCTCTTCCCTAAACTATAGATTGATCTGCACCAGACAAAAGGAAAAACTGCCACGAATTTGTCTTTTTATCTGTATCTTATTTACACATCAACCAATATCATCAGATTGCAGGTGAAAGATCAGGGGTGTTACGCCTGTACTGAGTGAAGTCGAAGTGGCCATATCCATACCCCCATTCAGTGACAAACGAAAAGCAGGTAGCTGCTGCTGCTCAACAATCATTTGCGCCAGTGCCAGCACATCTAACAAAGCGTCTGCTTCACCATTGAGGAGATGGTGAAACGGGGCGGTGGGCTGGGGATGTTCGTATGAAAGAGCCTGACCATAACGCTGGCTAATGGCCTGTTCGGAGGGCAGTTCCACTGGCTCAATATCGGGTTGGACGGGATCGTTTAACAGGTGCCAATGCAGTTGGGGCACATCCTGATAAGCGCCGCCGTTGATGAGGAGGGTATACGGCCGTAACTTCAAGTCGGCCGCTGTTTTGTGCATGGTTTGGAAGACAGCCGTGATCATCTCTTGCACCAACCTATCTTGTAAATCCAGAGACGCAAACGATCGAAGACTTTGTTTGGGCACAGCCAACAAATGTGTGTCCCAGGTGGGTTGAGGATGATGAAACAGAGTGAATTGTTCAGTTTCGGTGATTTTGTTTAGGGGCATAACGGCCGTAAGGTGAGCAAAAGCAAAACCAATAAATGGAGCGGCAAGACGGCCGCGGGAAATTTTGAATAGGGTGTTTCCAATCCGTAATCGTTTCATGAATGAGCAACATTTTCAATTTTTCATGGCTAAACCGTTTATTCTATAGCAAGCCGTACATCTGTTTAGCTACTAATGATGGCGTAGGCGCGGATAGGAAAGCTGCCCATTTTTTTGACTTTTACCGGCGCAGCAAAAAGATGAAATCCTGAATCTGGAAGTTGCTCCAGATGGCAAAGGTGTTCCACGATGGGGATTTGATTGCCTAACAAAGTAGTGTGTACTGGCCGACGGCCGTCTTCCGTATCATCAATATTCAGCGAATCAATACCGACCAAAGCTGGTTCAGCGGCTGCTAAATAGCGAGCAGTTTCGGCGGTCAGGTAGGGGTGGCCTACAAAATATTGGTCGGTGCGCCAATGTTTATCCCAGCCGGTGTGAATGAGAACAGCTTTGCCTTTGAGGTTGTGTTTGATAAAGAGATTTGGGGAGAGGGCACGGCCAGCACCCTCTGCACGAATAACCAATCCTTCCACATTAACCAGACCAGCCAATGGCAAATCAGCAATATCAATCCCGTCGGCGTACCGGTGAAAGGGAGCGTCAATATAAGTACCCGTGTTGGCCACCATCTTGATTTGACCAATATGGAATTCTGTATCCTTGGCGTAATGCTGGCGCGACGCCTCACGGCTGAGAAAATCGCAGACAACGGGAGCGGGCAAGCCTTTATAGGTGATCATCCCCTCTTCAATTGTATGGCTGATGTCTATCAATTCCATGACGACTAAACTTTACCTAAAATCAAGCTTACAGGATTATTCTTATTGTTGATGCGGATTACGAAATCATTCATGAGGGAATTTGCACAATAATAAGCGACAAATCATCAGAGTGGTCTTGGGCGGCGGGCATGATGTGGGACACGGCCGTTTCCGGTGTAGCGACCATATTCAATTGTTCTGCCAGCGCCTCATCTGACAGTGTGTCCCAAATGCCGTCGCTGCAAAGCAATAATTTGTCGCCTGGCCGCAAAGTACGTATGAAAATGTCCATTTCCGGGGTTTCATCTGCCCCCAGGGCGTGCATGATAATATTGCTATACGGGTGATTTTTTGCTTCTTCGGCCGAAAGATGACCCTGCCTGACCATCCAGGCGACGACAGAATGATCTACTGTAATCTGTTCTAAACGGCCGCCACGATGCAGATAGGTGCGACTGTCGCCAATGTTGGCGATAATGGCTTGCATTCCATACACAAGGGCACAGGTAACGGTGCTGCCCATGCGGATGTTTTGCGTCTGGGCATAATCGAGTATGGTTTCATTGGCGGCCGCAACAGCCTGTTCAAGATTGGTTTGCAGGAATTGGGTTCCACGAGTGGTGTCAGAAGGAATATTGGGCCGGATGGCGTCAATGAGGGTGTCTATGGTTTCAACGGCCGTTTGGCTGGCCAGACTCCCCTTCTTGTGCCCACCAACACCATCAGCCACGATGAACAAGCCACAAAAAGATTGCTTCTCTGCTTCCCAAACCCGAACATGAATCGCATCCTGGTTGTTGGTTTCACCAGGAACCTTTGCTTCTGTTTGGGCAGCGATAATCAATTGGGGCTTGTTCATCTTTACTCCTGGAAATCCCAGCCAAAATCTATTTCCAATAACTGCACGCCAGCCCCCAGATCAATACCATAGCGTCCTGTGCCCGGAGCGGGCCAGGTCCAGTTTCCGGGAATGAGTAGATTGACATTTTCGGGGCTGAGGCCGTCAATGGCTACACAATAAAGCCCCTCATCCAGATCGTTAAAGCGGTACAGTCCAGATTCGTCGGTAACGGCCGTCGCAATAACAGCATTTGCGGTTGGCGAACCATCGTCTGGGCAAGCGCCGGTTGCTAACAAGACGGTGACGCCGGACAAACGAGGTTCGCTAATAAGCGACCCATCACCGCGATAAAAACCAGTTTCGCCAATTTCCACACAGCCGGTTGAGGGTTCGCCTTCTTCATCAATAAAGCAAATATCCTCCCAAACGACGCCGCCAATAACGGCCGAGTTCGGTTCTGGCGTTGCTTCGGGAATACCTACAATAATTTGCACCCAGATAACCTGATCATTGAGGCCATCTACACCGAATTGGGTTCCGCTGGCGTCGCTCATAAGCCAATCACTGCGGTAAGTTCCTTCAACAGGCGGCGCGGTGAAGGTGACAAAAATATCTACTTCTTCCTGGGGCAAAACGAGATTTGGCAAGGGCACGGCCGTTTCGGCTTCCATTTGATCACCCCCTGTAAACACAAAACTATAGTCCATTGTCCAGGGGCAGGTACCGATGTTGCGTAATTTCCACCCCTTTTCAAACTCGTCTCCTGGGGCAACTACCGTATCGTCGGGGAAGTTCAGGTCAGCCACAAAGGCGATGGCGTTGGTGCAGTCGGCCAGGTCGGCGTCGGGCACAGGTAATTGTTCAAAGTCCCAGCCAAAGTTGACATCCGTTTTAATTTCACTTTCAGCCAGAGTCACGGCCGTTTCCCCAATACCTGGAAAAGTCCATTCGCCCGGCAGCAAAGAGCCGTTTTCTGCGGCCGCTGTGTCAATAGATACGCAGTAATCACCAGCCGCTAAATCAGCGAAAACATAATCACCGTCAGCATCGGTTACGGCCGTCGCTAAACCAGATGCTGGACAGTCGCCCGCGCCCAAATTAACCAGCGTTCCTTCTAAACCCGGTTCGCCGTCTTCCAACTGCCCATTGGCAAAAAAGGCTGACCCATCGGCTGCGGCCACACAACCGGCCGACGGAATACCGGCCGTCCCCTCTTCAGCGCCGGCCACAGCACATAGATCATGCCAGACACGGCCGTTAATAAGGGCATCAGTGGCCGCTTCTGTGGCTTCAGGCGCCGGCGTCTCTGTAGGAGTTGGTTCGTCCGTGGCGGTTAGTTCTGGCTCCGCGCCGGCCACATTATCCACATCAAGGGTAAATGTGCCGGTTATGCCATTGACATTAACCGTATATGTTCCGGCCTTCAAACCGGCAACATCCAGGGGAATTGTTTCCTCAAAAGAGACAACTTGCTGCGTACAAACAGCATCTGCCGGGCGAATGGTGGTGATGACCACATCAAACGTGGTGTCGTTTAAGGTGGTGTCAAGGCGATCTACGGCCGTGCAGCCATCTGGCAATGTGCCCCGTACCCGCACCGAAACCTTGACCGGGAAGGATTCCATTATCATCATCTCCACGCTGTCTACGACTGCCAGCCCGGTAACAGGTTCAGCGGCCGTTGCCGTAGGGTTTACAATTTCCAATTCTGCGTCGGAATTATCTGCGGTTGCAGTGGGTGGTTCTGATGTCACAGTAGCCCCGGCAATCTGTCCGGCCAAATTATCACAAGCCGCCAGCGTCAGGCTAATCAGAATCATTATTAACAGAAAATAGTTGCGTTTTTCCATTTTTCTCTCCTAAAATTATGGGGGGATTATAAGTTATGATTCGGTGCATTACAACAGTATAATCTAAGTGTTACGTCAGGAACCAGTTGTGACACGGTTGGAAACTGGCCACAGCTGTTAAAATATGGAAGCTGAGGAGAAATTAGCCGAACTGTCCCTGAATAAGAATAAGGGTGATTGTGATATGAGTTTGGAAAAGGTGGTGACGGCCGTGGCTGAAAAACTGACCGAAATGTGTACTTGAAACCGGCAAGGTTTGCCAAAACTCGCCGGTCTATCGGAGTCTACTTCTCAAACCGTTCGTGCAACAAACCAGTCAGGGTGGGGGTTCCAATATCCTGATACTCGTAACGTACTCGTTGGTGGGGCAACTTAATGTTTATCAGTTTGCCCAAATCAATTGGCGTGCCGATGATGACCATATCTACATCTGATCGGTTGATGGTTTCTTCTAAATCGGCAATCTGGTCGCCGCCATACCCCATTGCCGGTAGCACAGCACCGGTATTAGGATATTTTTGGTAGGTGGCGGCAATGGAACGAATAGCAAACGGCCGTGGGTCTACAATCTCCTTTGCCCCAAACGTTTGCGCGGCCACCACGCCGGCGCCATAAGCCATCTCGCCATGAGTAAGCGTGGGGCCATCTTCCACCACCAACACCCGCTTACCCTGAATCGCCGCCGGGTCATCTACAAAAATGGGGGAGGCGGCCTTAATAATGGTAGCTGACGGGTTTGCCTGGCGGATGTTTTCTTGCACGGTCAATACATTTCGGTAATCGGCCGTGTCTACTTTGTTAATGATGACTGCGGCCGCCAATCGCAAATTGCTTTCGCCGGGATGATAGCGTAATTCATGGCCGGGGCGGTGTGGGTCTGTCACCACGATATGCAAATTGGAAAGATAAAATGGCAGATCATTATTGCCACCGTCCCAGATGATAATGTCCGCTTCCTTCTCCGCCTCCCGCAGGATACGTTCATAATCCACCCCAGCATAAATGACAGCCCCTCGTTCTACATAAGGCTCATACTCTTCCCGTTCCTCAATGGTGCAATCATGTTTTTCCATATCTTCATACGTACCGAAACGCTGCACCGCCTGGGCGGCCAGATTGCCATAAGGCATGGGGTGGCGGATGGCTACCACTCGTTTGTACCCCAATTCGTTTTGCAATACGTTTAGCACATGGCGGCTGGTCTGACTTTTGCCGCAGCCGGTACGCACCGCGCAAATAGAGACGATGGGACGGCTCGACTTGAGCATCATCAGGCGCGGATTCATCAGGCGGAACCCGGCGCCGGCGGCCAATACCCGCGAAGCCAGGTGCATAACATATTCGTGGGTTACATCGGAGTAGGAGAAGAAGACATCATCAATTTGGCGCTCTTGAATGAGCGTTTCTAGCTGGCTTTCAGGGTAGATGGGAATGCCGTCTGGATACAAATCTCCAGCCAACTCAGGCGGGTAACGGCGACCTTCAATGTTGGGAATTTGGGTGGCGGTGAAGGCGACCACTTCAATCTGTTTGTTGTGGCGCAGGGCGGTGTTGAAATCATGAAAATCTCGGCCGGCTGCCCCGGCAATAATTACTCGTTGACGATTATTTTGACTCATACTATGGTCCTCCAGTGGAATTTGTGGGAAATTATTACTTACCAAGTTTACCGCAGATGGAACTGTTTGAGCCAAACAATTGTCATGGATTTTGATGTGTTTTGTCAGGGAAGGAGTTTAATAATGATGGGCCTGCAAACTTTTGACTTGTAAATCTTTTTCCCGAAGAGCGCGAATGCCATTCACGGCCGCATGTGCCGCCGATAAAGTCGTAATCAAAGGTACATTATGCCGGATGGCGGCCGCATACATTGCCGCTTGATCCGCATACGCCTGTTGTCCCAAGGGGGTGCTGATGAGCAGGTGAATCTCCCCGTTTTCAATGGCATCTACCGTTGTTTTGCCTGGTTGGAACGCTTTTTGCACCGTTGCCACCGGCAAGCCGATGCGTCTCAGCGCTGCGGCCGTGCCCTCTGTAGCCACCAGCTTAAATCTCATACGGTGACAATCCCGCGCAATTCGCATGGCCGCGCTTTTGTCAAAATCATTCACCGTAATCAAAATGCCCCCCTCTGTCGGTAAATTGGTTCCCGCTGCTATTTGTGCTTTAGCAAACGCATGACCAAATCGGCTGGCGTGTCCCATCACTTCCCCCGTACTCCGCATCTCAGGACTTAGACGTGGATCGGCGCCGGGTAACTTGTCAAAGGGCAGCACCGCTTCCTTTACAAAAAAACCAGCCACTTCCGGCATTTCCAAAAAGTTGAGTTCGGCCAACGTTTTGCCCGCCTGTACCTGGGCGGCGATTTTGGCCACAGGAACGCCGGTCGCTTTGCTGACAAAGGGCACAGTACGGCTGGCGCGAGGATTCACTTCAATCACGTAAACCACATCATCTTTGATGGCAAATTGCACATTCATCAGTCCTTTCACTTGCAAAGCGCGGCCTAACTTCTCTGTATAGTCGCGGATGATGCTCATATGGTACAGGCTGATTTTGTAGGGCGGCAGCACACAAGCGCTGTCGCCAGAATGGACGCCGGCTTCTTCAATATGCTGCATCACTCCGGCCATGACGACTGTTTCGCCATCGCATACCGCATCCACATCTACTTCAAAAGCGTCTTCAATAAACTGATCAATGAGGACTGGATTGCCAGGGGAAACGCGGGCTGCTTCGGCCAGAAAATTCAGCATAGAAGCGTCGTCATAAGCAATGGCCATTGCCCGGCCACCTAGAACAAACGACGGCCGTATCAACACCGGATACCCAATCTGACCCACAATATCTAATGCTTCCGTCTCAGAATAGGCCAGCCCCCACCGGGGATGATCAATCTCCAACTGTTGCAGTAAATCGCCAAAACGGCCGCGATCTTCGGCCAGGTCAATGCTGTCTGGCGGCGTACCCCAAATGGGGACGTCGGCTTTGTGCAGCGCGGCCGTCAGATTGATGGGCGTCTGTCCACCAAATTGTACAATCACCCCGTCCGGCTGCTCTACATCTACAATGTTCAGTACATCTTCCAGGGTTAACGGTTCAAAGTAGAGGCGGTCGGCCGTGTCATAATCTGTACTCACCGTTTCCGGGTTGCAGTTGACCATGATTGTTTCGTACCCCAGTTCACTCAGCGCCCAACACGCCTGCACACAGCAGTAATCAAACTCAATGCCCTGCCCAATGCGGTTTGGCCCTCCGCCCAAAATCATTACCTTTGGTTTGTTGGTGGGGTTGGCTTCACAGTTGCTTTCATAAGTGGAATAGAGGTAGGGCGTGTGGGCTTCAAATTCGGCCGCGCACGTATCCACCCGATAATAAACAGGCGTAATCCCCAATTCCTGCCGCAGCGTCCGCACATCCATTTCTGTCATCCCCAGGGCGTTGGCGATAACGGCGTCTGAAAAGCCGTAACGTTTGGCTTTACGTAAAAGAGATTGGAGATTGGAGATTAGAGATTGGTTTTGAACTGCAAATCTCCAATCTCCCAATCCCCCAATCTCCAATCCCCCAATCTCCTCCTCAATCTCCAAAATCTCCTGCAAATAAGCCACAAACCAGGGGTCAAATCCGGTTTCTGCGGCAATTTCTGTGGGGGATCGGCCGTCTCCCAACCCCGCAGCCACATTCCACAAACGTTGGGCGGTGGGTACGCGCAAAGAGTCTTCTATGGCCACCTCCGCCAGCAGACGGCTAAAACCGGGGACGCCAATATCCAATCCACGAATGGCTTTGTTTAACGCTTCGGGGAAGGTACGGCCGATAGCCATCACCTCGCCCACACTTTTCATTTGCGGACCTAGACGGGCATCCACACTGGGGAACTTCTCAAAATTCCAACGTGGAATCTTGACCACACAATAATCAATTGAAGGCTCAAAACTGGCCGGGGTTACACGGGTAATATCGTTGGGAATCTCATCCAGCGTATAACCCACTGCCAGCAGCGCAGCAATTTTGGCAATGGGAAATCCGGTTGCCTTGCTGGCTAGCGCCGAGGAACGGGAGACGCGCGGATTCATCTCGATGACGATCACTTCCCCATTTTCCGGGTTGACGGCAAACTGTACATTGCTGCCGCCCGTTTCCACACCCACCGCCTGCATCACCGTTTTAGCCAGGTCGCGGAGGTGTTGGTACTCTTTGTCCGTTAATGTGCAGGCTGGGGCGACGGTGATACTGTCGCCGGTATGCACCCCCATCGGGTCTACATTTTCGATAGAGCAAACGACGACGAAGTTATCTGCCTTGTCCCGCATCACTTCTAGTTCGTACTCTTTCCAGCCTAGCAGTGAGCGTTCAATCAAAATCTCGCCAACGGGACTTGAGCGCAGTCCGTGGGAAACAATCGCTGCAAAATCCTCTGGCCCTTCAGCCACGCCGCCGCCTGTGCCGCCCAATGTAAATGAAGCCCGTACTAATGCCGGAAAGCCGATCTCCGCCACGGCCGTCCACGCTTCTTCCAGTGAATAGACAAAATGACTATCAGGGACGGGCACATTGGCGGCAAGCATCGTTTGCTTAAACTTGGAGCGGTCTTCGGCTAGACGAATAGCCTGTAAATCAGCCCCAATCAATTTGACGCCATGTTTTTCTAAAATACCTGCTTCGGCCAGTTCTACCGAAAGATTGAGGCTGGTTTGTCCGCCGACTGTCGGCAACAGGGCGTCTGGCTTTTCAATTTCGATGATTTTCTCGACCAGATTAGGTATCAGTGGCTCGATGTAGGTGGCGTCGGCTACGTCCGGATCGGTCATGATAGTAGCCGGGTTGGAGTTGACCAGGATGACGCGAACCCCTTCACGGCGCAGTGCCTTACACGCCTGAACACCAGAATAATCAAATTCACAAGCCTGCCCAATTACAATCGGGCCGGAGCCGATGATGAGGACGGAATGGATGTCTGTTCGTTTTGGCATAATCAATCTCCCAATCTCTCAATCTCCAATCCCATCTCCCATCATCCTCATAAACTTATCAAACAACTCATCCGAATCATGCGGGCCAGGCGAACTTTCGGGATGATACTGCACTGAAAAGGCACGGCAGTTGGTGGCGTCCAACCCTTCGCAGCAGTTGTCGTTCAGGCTGATGTGCGAATTGGTGACATCATCGGGTAAGGTGGTGGCATCCACCGCAAAGCCGTGATTGTGGCTGGAAATTTGCACTCCCTTATGCGCCACTACCTGCACTGGCTGGTTGCCGCCCCGATGCCCAAATTTGAGCTTGTACGTTTTAGCCCCCAATGCCAGCCCCAAAATTTGATGTCCCAGACAGATGCCAAAAATCGGCTTTTGTCCCAGCAGTTCTCGTACCGCCTCAATTGCATAAGTACACGCGGCCGGGTCGCCCGGTCCATTAGAAAGGAAAATGCCATCTGGGTTCAGCGCCAAAATTTCAGCGGCCGTTGTCGTCGCCGGAACAACAGTGATCTTGCAGCCCCGCACTGCCAACAATCGCAATATATTTCGCTTTACCCCAAAATCACAAGCCACCACATGATACTGATGACCGATGACCGATGACTGTCGTCTGTCATCCTCTGGCTGCCACCAATCGGCCGCTTCTGTCCATTGGTATGGTTCTTTGCAGGTGACTTCGCGGGCTAAATCCAGGCCGTTCATGTCGCGGGCGGAGCAGGCAATGGCAATCATCTCATTTGCATCTGCGATTTTGCTGGAGAGGGTGGCGCGCATGGCTCCGTGGGTGCGAATGTGGCGTACCAGGGCACGGGTGTCTACATCGCTGATGCCAATTATGTTTCGTTCTAGCAGATAATTGGGCAGAGATTGGGCAGCCCGCCAATTGCTCATTACCGGACTGAGACTGCGTATAACTAATGCGGCCGCCCAGACACGGCCGCTTTCATCATCTTCAGGCGTACAGCCGGTGTTGCCAATATGGGGTTGGGTCATGGTCACGATCTGGCCGTGATAAGAGGGGTCGGTGAGGATTTCTTGGTAGCCGGTCAGGCTGGTGTTGAAGACGATTTCGCCGCTGGTGGTACCACTAGCGCCAAAGCCAACGCCGGGCCAGATTGTGCCATCTTCCAAAGCAAGTAATGCAGATTGTGCCATTATGTTTTCCCAATCACCAATCATTGGTCATCATACGAGTATGGATAAAACGAGAACATTTTAGCATAGTCGCGGCCGATGGGGGATGGAAGATTGACTGAATTTGGCCGTCGGTGGATTGGGCAAATTTCAAGAGGTTATCGAGATCGCCACGGCCGCGAATCGGGTGTGAATAAAGGTTGACCAAATTCGGCCGTGCCAAACTCACCGATTTTCTCCTGCGTGGGAACAGAAATTAGCCAATCTATAAATTGATTGGTCAGGTCTGCTTGGATGAGGTTCCCTTTGTCTGGGTTGACGGCAATGACGCCGTAAGGATTAAAAAGGATGGGATCACCTTCGACCAAAATGTCCATGTCAATGCCTTCCAATGTGCGCGCCAGGTAGGTAGCCCGGTCGCTGAGAGTGTATGCTTGCCGTTCGTTGGCCATGGTCAACACTCCACCCATACCTTGCCCGGCTGAGATGTACCAGTCGCCAGCCGGTTCAATACCGGCCGCTTCCCAGATGGCTTTTTCTTTGGTGTGGGTTCCAGAGTCGTCGCCGCGTGAGACAAAGATAAAGTCACCCTCGTTGTTGGCCAATATCTCGAACACTGAGGTCACATTTTCCTGGCCGCGAATTCCGGCCGGATCATCTATCGGCCCGAGAATGACAAAATCGTTATACATTACATCTTCACGCCGACGGCCGTGTCCAGCATCCATAAACGCATCTTCACGAGTGCGGGCATGGACTAACAATACATCCGCATTGCCATCCTGCCCCAATTGCAGCGCCTGACCGGTTCCCACAGCAATGACATCCACAGTGATGCTGTATTCTGCCACGAATAATGGCAGAATGTTGCCCAGAAGGCCGGAGTTTTCGGTACTGGTGGTGGTGGCTAGAATGAGTGTGCCCATTTCCTTTTCAACGGCCGTTTCTTCAGCTACACGGCCGCAAGCAATTAATAGTACAATTGTCAATAATATAATGAGTAAATTTCGTCGATTTTTCACATATCTTCCACTGTTTATGGTGGCTGGTGGGTAGTGGATAGTACATACCAGCCACCAACCACCATCTCAATAAACCATATCGCCGCGGACAAAGGCGGCCGTGCGTGGGTCTTGTGGCGCTGTAAAAAAGGTATCGGCTGCGGCCGTTTCCACAATTTTACCTTCCAACAAAAAAACGACGCGGTGGGCCAGCCGTTTGGCCTGAAAAATATTGTGGGTTACTAAGATAATGGTGGTGGCCTGCTGTTCATTGATCTGGCGTATGATTGTTTCGATGAGGGCCACATTGGCTGGGTCCAAATTTGCGGTTGGTTCATCCAACAGCAGCACCTCTGGCTGAATGACAATGGCGCGGGCCAGGGCCACGCGCTGTGCCTCGCCACCAGAAAGTGTTTTAGCCTTTTGGCGAGCCAGTTCTGACAGCCCGACTTGCTGGAGCGCCTGCTCAACTTGCAGTTGACTGTTTTGCTGACCGCGCAGCTTGAGACCGTAGCGCACATTTTCGGCTACAGAACGATTGAGCAGAAACGGCCGTTGAAAAACTGTAGTCACCCGCCGCCGATTGCTCAGGGGCATCTCCTGCTTCGTGTTGAAGGGCTGACCCTGAAAAGTAACCGTACCCTGGCTAGGCGGTTCTAAAAAGTTCAGCAAGCGCAGCAGCGTACTTTTGCCCACTCCGCTTGGCCCCACCAACGCCAAGATTTCACTGCTGTAGATAGTTAATACGTCAATTTCTAAGACGCAACGGCCGTTATATCTCTGCTTAATACCTTCTAATTGATACAGCGTCTTGTCCATGGTTTTTGACTGTTATCCATCCGTCTTCCCTTGTAATCGCAGCATGATGATATTGACGATAAGCGCTAAAGTAAGCAGGACAATGCCCAAAGCGATGGCCTGGTCAAAGTTGCCTTTGCGTGTTTCCAGGACGATGGCGGTGGTCAATACTCGCGTGCGCCCTTCGATGTTGCCACCCACGAGCATGACGGCCCCCACTTCGGCAATAATGCGGCCAAATGCGGCCACCACGGCAATGATAACGCCTACCCGTGCTTCGGTCAGAATGGTAACGGCCGTTTGCCACGGCGTCGCCCCCAAAGAACGAATTTGTTGTTGCAGCTGAGGATCCACGGACATGACGGCCGCCATCGTAAACCCTATAACCAATGGCAAAGCGATAATGGATTGGGCCAAAATCATTGCGCCGGGTGTAAACAATTTGGGTAAAAAGAATAAACTATATTGCCCCAGCAAACCGTTGCGTGACAACAATAAATAGACCAACAGACCCACAACAACCGGCGGAAAGCCCATGCCGGTATACGTTAGCATAACGACGAGCGGACGGCCGATAAACCGGCCCAATCCTAAAAACACGCCAATAGGAATGCCGATGAAGATGCTGATGAGCAGAGCGGAGCCAGAAACTTGCAGCGATAACCAGACGATTTCGGCCAGTTCTTGTTTGCCATTAAAGATCAAGTTAAAGCCTGTTAGCAGGGTGTCTATGGCTAACCTCCAGTTTAGTAACCATTATTCGGGTTCGTGGATGATTGACAAACGAAGGTATTCTAACACAGTCGCGACGAGTGGGGGATGGTAGGGCGATTGCATACTCGCTCTTTTTACGAAAAAAACAGAAACCAAAGGTAGACATTCTCAAAATTCATTTTGGGGCAACAGGATTAAGCAGACAGGGCTGTTCAGTTCTCGAAAGTATTGCAATTAAATTGCCCTATGGTAGCCTAGTGGGCTAGAAAATATCATAATACACCACAATTCGGGACATCATTCAGAAAACATCGGCATCGGAATTAGAACAAAGCTTCAGAAAATATAGCGCATCGTTGGCTGAACTTGATGGGAAAAAAGCGTTTATCGGGTACGATGGTAAAGTGATACGCGGTAGTTTTGACCACTTCAATGACCAAAAAGCAATTCAAGTTCTCAGTGCGTTTGCTGTTGACGAGCAGATTATCTTAGGGCACGAAGAAATCGAGACGAAAACGAACGAAATACCAACGGCTCAAGGGTTAATGGAAAAACT
>JAAEOP010001216.1 GCA_024223125.1 Chloroflexota bacterium | reverse complement strand
TTTTCAGTGGCTGGGATATATCATTATACTGGGCCGACTATTATAATGACATGCCCCATATCGAACTTGTAGCAGCCGGACTGCCCCCTCAAATCGAGTGGAAACACGCACGCCTGAAAATGGTTGGAGCGGCTTTTAACGCTGCCGTGGGCAACTGGCTTTTGAAAACAGAAGCGGCTTATATTGATGGATTTGAATTCTTTAATTCATCGGATAAAGAGTATTCCAGAATAGATGTGTTGGCCGGAATAGAATATTCCGGTTTCAAAGATACCACTATGAGCATTGAGGCGGCAAACCGGCATATAAATAATTTTGATGATGTTTTAGAACTCTCCCCGGACCAAGCCCGGGAGGATGAATTTCAATGGGTGTTTAGATTGACCAGAGATTTTCTAAACGAAACCCTCACCTTAACGCTTTTGGCTTCCACATTTGGCGGAACAGGGCAGGATGGCGCCTTGCAGCGGCTTTCCGCTGAATACGATATTACCGATTATATTGAAGTTGCAGGCGGGGTGGTTTTCTACAAGTCCGGCGATCTTGCAAGGTTCAGCAATATCGGTGACAATGACCGCCTGTTTTGCGAAATCAAATACAGCTTTTAATATTAACCATCATAGCTTGTTGAACAGATGTTTAAAGTACGATGATTGTCCTGTCGTAATAAAAGACGATTCATAAAAACCACTTTCCTTGATAAACGCTGTTTGCGAAGTTGATCCCTTCGTATGCTCAAATTTCCAACATTTCAACTGGTTGGAGAAAAATGCCTTCTTGACAATACGACTGGTATCCGGTATCTGAATTCAAGTCGTTGGTTGGCACAACTGCTACCGAAGGCATGACGAATGGGAAGTGATAAGGAGTATCATGTCCAAAAAGGAACTCAAGAAGGCCATTAAGAATTACGCTCTCAACCAGGGAGTGGATCTTGTCGGATTTGTTTCCACTCAACATTTAAACGAGGTAATCCCCACCCGATATACACCGGCCCGTCTGTGGCCTGAAGCTAAAACGGCAATATCCGTAGGCAAGCGTTTACTTTTGGGGGCCATTGCCGTGGGTACGGGGGACATGGTACAAAACACCCGCTGGGTTGCCTGGCGCACCAATGAGTATCTCAACCGACGCGCCATGGAAATCGGTCATTTCTTGGAGCAAAAAGGCGTTAAGGCCTTACCCCTGTCAAATGGAACCATGGTGGATCCGGATTGGACCAACCTTGGAATTTTTGGCGAGCTCTCCCACCGTCACGTAGCGGCGGAAGCCGGTTTGGGAGCCATCGGTGTTCCTACCTATATCGTTACGCCACAGTTCGGACCACGGGTATATTTTAACACCATTTTGACCGATGCGGAACTGGAGCCGGACTCCCGGCTCGATTTTGATCCCTGTGGAGAAGAGTGTGATGAGTGCATCCAGGCCTGCCCCAATAAAGCCATTGCCAGGGGCAGGCGGACGATAAAAAAAAAGTTATGTATACCTTTGGCCATGCCCCACGGGGTAAGGGTCCTGCAGCAGTATGTCAAAGACGTTCTCGACATTCACGACCCGGATAAACAAAAAGAGCGCATCGAAGATTTTGATTTTGCCAGGCTGCACCGTGCCATGGTCCAGGGTGTCGGCACCATTGCCGGCTGTTTTCATTGCCTGGCCGCCTGCCCCGTGGGCCGCAGGTAGATCAAAAACAGGGAATTCGACAATTAAATCGCAAAACAGTAAGCCGGGCGATTGTAATGATTATTTCTTTTTACCTATGTATCATTATTCCGTTTAGTTATGCTGTCTATCTCCCTGTAAAAGTTTCTTAACCTCATTGTGACGCAGAATTTCCGAACCGTTATGAATCCAGTACAGATTGACATGAATGATATCTCCATAAACGACAGCCATGTGCCGCTCGAGGACCTTCTCGCAGTGGCTTTTGAAGATCGCGGCGTTCGTCTCTCAACCGATCCGGCCTGGCTCCTCAAGATGCAGCAAAGTCGACTTGCTCTCGAGCAGACGCTGTCCGCCGGACATCCGGTATACGGTGTCACCACCGGTGTAGGTCACACCTCGTCTATGGGTATCGATCCGGATCACATCCATGAATTTGCCTACCAGATTATCCGGCAACACGGTTGCGGTCTTGGACCTGCGCTTTCAGAGCAGGACGGGCGTGCCGTGATCTTTGCCAGTCTGGTGGGTCTGGCAAAGGGTTACTCAGCCGTGCGCCCGGCACTTCTGGAAGCCCTGTGTAATCTGCTCAACCAGAGAGTTATTCCGGTAATCCCGTCTCTTGGCTCAGTGGGCGCCTCCGGCGATTTGAC
>JAAEOP010001215.1 GCA_024223125.1 Chloroflexota bacterium | reverse complement strand
TGAGTTCTAAATAACTTGTGCATTTGAAATCGTTGGCTGAGCCTGTCGAAGCCAAAATCGCCTTCGACAAGCTCAGGCTACGGCCAATAACCAAATAACACCCCGGCTAAACGCACAAGTTATTAAATTCCCATTCCTAACTATCCGCTTTGCGGAGAGGTGGGGGCCTCAGTTGGCAGCCAATGACCAATCCTGAAGTTGAAGACCGGAAATCATTTCGAAATCTTTCTGATTACGCATGACCAGAGTCGCGCTTTGGCTAAGGACAATTGAGGCAATCCGCAGATCCTGCGTGCCGGGACGATTTTTGTGGTATTGGCGAAGTTGATTAAATTGAGCGGCTGCCGCGTCATCATAGGGGAGTACTGAAACAGTGCGGTAAAAATCGAGCGCTTCTTGAAAGCGAGCAAAGGCGGCCACGACTTGTGATGCCGTCTTAGCCCGATTTATCTGCGCCAAACGCCCGCGCACTTGTTCCATAGCTGAGACGATGGTCACGGCGATTTGCTCCGGAGGTATTGTCATTATGCGCCCAATGATAGCGGGCTGGTTGCGTTGCAACAGGGTAATGTGGTCCGTATCGAGGATGTATAAGGGAGTCATGCTTCCAGGTCAGCTTCGTCCATCTGTCGACGATAGGCTTCGACCTCAGCCAGAAAATCATTCCAGGTTGAGTCATCGGCCCATATACCTGCAAACTTGAGCCAGGGATGCTTCTCACGCTCAGAGGTTG
>JAAEOP010001214.1 GCA_024223125.1 Chloroflexota bacterium | reverse complement strand
TTAACATGCGTGGAATTTAAGACGTACCTGCAAAAGATACTTAAAGGTACCGGCCAAGGACTGTATTTGGCACCCACCCTCGTTTGTGTGAAGGAGCTTAACCGTGTTACGAAAATCTCGAAAAGGTCAGAGTTTAGTAGAATTTGCTTTTATCCTACCCATACTTCTGCTGGTTATTTTGGGCATCATCGAGGCAGCCTGGATAGTTTGGGCTTATATATCGGTCCAAAACGTAGCCAGAGAGACGGCTCGTTATGCCGTTACCGGCGCCCCGCTCAATGATCAGGGTGAACCCTGGACCTTGGCTGCCGTCCTGGATGAAGACGATACAAACAATCCAAACCCCTTAGATGAAGATACTCGCGTCTATCACATTGTTGAATTTGCCAAGGATGCATCTCGATCTACCGGTTTGCCTATCCGGGAGTGGCCCGGCGACGTTGGTTTTACAGATTACTATGACGAGGCGCGGGATCCCACAGATCGAACTCATGCTCAAAAATTCGGGGTTTTTATTGAGGGATTTGTTACGGCCGATGACACAGACTGGACCCCCTATCATCCCGGCTCTAAGGGGCTTAATGTGCACGTCCAAGTTTATTACAATGTTGAAATGCTTGACCCCATCTACGATGCTCTGCTGGCCGGGCGAACGCTGCATATGACCGGGGACGTGGTACTGCAAAATGAGGGTCTTAACCTGGCTCTGGAAGGCGAGCCACCTCCCTTTGCCCCGCCCGGCGGCCAAGCCTCATCCAGTTTTGGCTCTCAAACAGGAGCCCCCGCTCTAACGGTACAGTTAGGGGGTGCGCCGGCTGTTGATATTCCGGCTGGAAGTTCGGTCAATCTCCTGCTGGAAAAACACGTCGATGGAACGCCCTATTATGTGTGTTTTGACGGGACATCCATCAATACCCCCTCTGCGGGCCCGTTTACTCCGGGTCCAAGTGGAAGTTTGTTGGTGTCGAACCATATCGTTCCTTTGGGCACAGCAGGTTCGGCCACGTTTACGACGAGCTTGAATTCAGATTGCAGCAGTACGGTTGCCACCGCAGCGGTCAATATTCTCAGCTCATCTACGCCCTTTATTGGCGTTGGCTTTGCCGGTCATGCTTTGTATACATGGCCCGATAATTCGATTGTCAGGGTGTTTGTTGCCGGCCATGAGCCTGGTACCACCTACGATATTTTAATGGCCGGTGTGCCAATGCGTGCCGGCGACGGTAGCGGCGATGTTTGTCAGGTAACTACGGGCGCTAACAGCTTTGGGGAATCGGACTGGGCCGAGTGTGCCATTACCAATGACATTGCGGCCGGTGATCACCTGGTTACAACGGGATTTGCGACCAACACGGTCACGGTTGAGCCGGCTACAATTACGGTTGATGGCGGCAATGAATGGGTCGATAACACAGCTATCAAAATTATTCTGCGGAACCATGCCCCTTTGCGAACCTACTGGGTTTATTTTGGTACAACTTTAGTTGGCTCCTTTCTAACTAATGGGGACGGAGTAGCTATTGTTGAATACTTCATTCCTATCAATACCGAGGGATCATTTAAAATCCGATCTCAAGATGATATCGTTATCGCCGAACCTCCCTCTACCATTCGTGAGATTGCGGTCAGCGACAATATTATTGTAACCATCCCGACAGAGCCACTGCTGCTGGTTGATGGTCGAAAAACCTCGCCAACTAACCGGCTCGACCGGCCGGCCGGTTCCGTGATGTCGCTTGACTTGCGTGTTCACTCTCGTGATACAGATTATGATGTTACCTTTGCTACGGATACCAGCGATACCACCGGTGATTTGGCGGGGACAGTAAGAACAGATGATGTAAACGGCAACTATTTACAACTTAGCTATAAGATCCCGGCAGACACTCCCCTTGGCAACAGGATGTTTATCTCTTATTTGACCGGCCAAACAACCGTTTATTCAGCAACAGCTTATATTAACGTGGTAGAAAATTCGATCATTGAAATTACCGGCGGAAGCGATCATTTTCCGGGTGAAACAATCGAGCTGACCTTAAAGGGGCATTTGCCCAACACGTCCTATGATGTCTACATAGATTTAAATGGTGATGGTATTATAACCGCAGATGAGAAAGTTGCCGACAGTATATTCACTGACGACAATGGGGAAAGTACCTTTAACTATACCCTCCCCCGCGCGGCTCTACTGGGTGATCTTTCGCTTACCCGTAAAATTATTTCAAGGATAGAGGATGATCCTACCCCAACCGATGACTCTTCATTTAGCACATATGTGGCTACTGTGGATTTGAATCTGATTGAAGCTGATTTGGAGGTTGTGGATATTACCTTCCCGCCCGACCCGCAACCCGGCGCAGACCTGGAGATAGGGCTTCACATTAAAAATAATACGAATGAGTCCCTGAACAGTTTTCCATTTGATAATGACCTCTACATCAATCCCTTATCCGCGCCTACCTTAACGCAGGTGCTCCCGCCTGGTGAGCAGAAGATCTGGATTAACCAGATTGGGCCTCAGCAAACTATTGTGATTACCCCGGTGGTCAATTTGTCTAACGAGGGCACCTATAGCGTTTATGGTCGAACTGATACTTCAAACAGAATAGCTGAATTGACGGATGACAACAATATTCGTAATGAATCTCTGGTTTTACAGTGCAATTTGACCCCCTTTGCAGACAATTTTGATAACGGCAGCCAGACGCCCTGGCAATTGAATTTCTTTGGAAATGCCGGCGGAGGTAATGCCACAACCTGGGATAACCCCTGGATTGGGTATTATTGGAATCCCAGCCCGCCCAGCGAACTCTTTGCTATGCACTCAACCATTGATCCGGCTGCCTTAAAATTGGTGCAACCCCCCGCGTTGCCGGTTCTGCAAGCCACGTCTCAACCGGTTGTCATTGCGGCTGAAGAAGCCTATGCCTCTGTAAATATTGATAATGTGCATTCGCAAATTGCGGCTGAAGAAGCCGGCGTATCCGGCAATAGTTATCAGGTGCAATCGGCCAGCTTTGCCTCAAATCCGGCCGCTATTCCAAACCGGCAGACAACGACTATAGATGTCAGGGTGGGGCAAAACCGAGACGATGCCGAAGAGGATGTTAATGACGGTGATATGCACCGGGGCAGCAGCGATTTGGAAATGGTCAATGATGACGGTACGGATCAAAAAATAGGTATTCGCTTCCTGAATGTTACTATTCCGTCGAACGCTACCATCCTCAATGCTTATCTGGAATTTAAGGCTAAGGATGATACAAGCGGCAGTACCTCACTCACAATTTGGGGAGAAAAATCTACCAATTCGGCTCGTTTCAGCAATAGCGATAATGATATTACCGATAGAACCTCAACCTCAGATTCAGTAAGCTGGAGCAATATCCCTGACTGGAGTAACAATACTGTCCACCAATCGCCTTCCCTGGTCCCGGTAGTTCAGGAAATTATCGACCAGACAGGTTGGGACAGCGGCAACGATTCGATGACCTTCATTATTACCGGTTCGGGCCGGCGAAGAGCTTATTCTTATAATGGCTCCAATAATGACGCGCCTCGGCTGGTGATAGAGTATACCACGGCTGTTGTTGACACGCCCACGCCTATCCCAACCTCAACCCCAACCAGTACTCCAACTAATACGCCCCTGCCTCCAACTGATACCCCCACACCTTTGCCCAGCGGATGTAGTATACCTTCCGGATATTCAACGTCTGTAACCTGGGGCTCAAGCGCAGATATTGGCGGAGCCACACCTGGACTTACCGCTCAGAGCGGTGCAGACAAGGTGTACGTTTGTGGCTCCGGCACCAGCATTTGGGGCACGGGTGATAGTTTTCGATATGTTTATACCACCCAGGCTGGTGATATCGAATTCAAAGCGCGGGTGTCAAATTGGAGCCCGAACAGCGAACAGGAATGGTCTAAAGGTGGGTTGATGCTGCGCAGCACCAATACTAATGACGCCGCGTTTGCCCACGTTGTCTTAAATAAAACTCCGCAAATTCGAGCGCAAGCCAGACCTTCAGATGGAGGAAATACGGTTGATACCCAACCCGAAAATGGCGGCGACGCCAGTGTTCCCGTTTGGCTGGCCTTAAGAAAGGTCGGCAGCACGGTTACGGCTTACCGCTCAAGTGTAGCTTCACCCGGCGATATTTTGGCCAGCGGTGATTGGACGCAAGTGGGCACTTTTAGCTCAATAAATCTTGGCGGTGGAAACTACCTGGTGGGCTTTGCAATATCTGCCTATGACAATAATGAGGTGGCCCAGGCTACGTTTGAAAATATTTCAATTGTTGCTGTTGGCCCACCCCCTACCGATACACCCACGCCAACCCCTACAACCATACCCTCAACGTGTGGCCTGTCCAACAACTACTTTATTGAGTTAGGGGGTCAGGTGGTGATGGAAGCTGAAAACTACAATAGCGCTGTTGCCGGTACGGGTAATGCTTCCAGTAAATCCTGGCTGCCGGTTAATTACAACGGTACCGATACCATGCAGGCCCAAACTGATAGCGGCGTTAATACCCAATTAAATACAAATGGTCCGGGCTTACGCTATCAAATTGAGTTCCAGACAGCGGGTAACTACTATGTCTATGTGCGTGGTCGGTCTCCTGGGGATTCCGATACTTCTGACTCCGTTCATGTTGGTTTGGATGGGGTGGCGGTAACGACCTCCGGAGGAACCGGGCTTACCGGATTTAATGACAATATCAGTTGGCAGAATAGTCATAATGGCACCAATACCTTTATCACAGTTCCCAATTCGGGCCTCTATACCTTCGATATGTGGATGCGAGAGGATGGTATTATGGCTGATAAAATCTGGTTAAGCACAACGCAAAATCAGGTTAACAACGGCAATACATCCACCAATCCGGTCGAAAGCGTTTGCTCTTTGCCGGCGCCTGCACCCACGCCAACCTCAACGCCTACCGAAACACCGCTTCCAACCGCTACATCTACCCCCGTTCCCCCATCTTCGTTTGCCCCTCCTTCAAATTTGGTGGTTTCTGTGGGAATGGCTGGATCCGGTGATCCTGTTATGAACTTAACCTGGACCGATAATAGTGGTGATGAAGGAACCGGTCCTGAAGAAACCTCGTTTATCATCGAACGGCTGGATGGCGTAACCTGGGTTGAGATAGCCACAACAGAAGTTGATGGGGCCAGTTACACAGATACGGGTGTTACGTGTGGAGAAATAAACTACCGGTATCGAGTTAGGGGTTTTCTGGCCCCCGATACAATTTCAGCAGCTGTTGAGGCCAACAATACTACCCCGGCCTGCCCGGCAGATGAGTGTGATACAAATGGCGAACTGGATGGTGAATTAAGGTTGTGTAGCGCAGGCAGTAGTATGACCCAAAGCAACGATGCCAGTGGGGGTTACCTCTTTATGAACCAGGCCGTTTTTAGCTTTACTTTTGATATAAGGGTTAGGGTGATGGCTGTATCTGACCAAAATAGCCAATCTATGGCCGGTTTAGAGGTTCGTGAGAGTTTGGTAAATAATGCCAAAAAGCTGCAAGTGGTTGTCCGTAATCAAAACAGAGATGTTCGGGTCTTTACCCGGGGCAGTTCAAGCCCAACCAGCGATTGGGTTAGCACCAACGCAATTACTGATACCAATGGTGATACACCGGTCTGGTTGCGCATCGTTCGGGCAAACCAGAAGTTCTACTTCTACTATAATTCCTTTGATGATGAGGCGCCTGTTATTGGGGCCTGGACTCCACTGGGCAGTACAGATGATACCATGGGCTCAGCCGTACGTATTGGGCTGACCAATGCTTCGGCCACCGGTGCACGCGGGATGTCAAGATGGAGTAACTTTAACCTGTCTTGTCCCCTGGAGTTAGTTGGGGCCAGCGCTACCTGTGGGGCTGTAACTGAAGATACCGGAGTGGCCGTTATCAATGCCGTCAACTACATTGATAACTTCCCCAGCAATACATCGCCCATACGCCAGTGGCAGCACAAAACTTCGCAAGATCAATATGCAGCCATGTATTTTAATGGCAGCACCCCGGTATTTGACAATACAAACTATCCCAGCGCGCCTCTATTAGAATATGCGGTTAATATTGAACAATCAGATGAGTACTTCTTGTGGATATTTGGCTACAGCCCTGATAATAGTGGTGATACGGTCCAGGTAGGTTTTGATGGCGCCCGGCTGGATTTTGGAACCATGGAGGATAAGGCCGGTTCCGGAGTGCGCTGGTTTAATACTGACACGACGGGCAGATCTGTGAAGCAGTTCTTGTCACAAGGCGTGCACACCATAAACATCTGGGGTGCCGAGGACGATTTTGAATTGATCCAGATCTTGCTGACATCCTACCCCGACCTTGTACCGTCGGGGCTTCAACCCCAATCCGCCTGTCTCTCGCCCGTGCCGCCGGAATTCCCGTCAAACTTGCGACAATGTACGGATGTCTTACAAAACGTTGGTTTTGAGAAGAATGATGGAGCCGGATATGCCTTAAATTGGACTACAGGTGATCTAAGTCACCAGGCCATCTATGGGCCAACAGCCTATGAGGGCAGTTTTGGCTTAGGGCTCCGCAGCGTTCTGTTTGGGGTACTCAGGAACGATCCGTTCACTTATCAGGACTTTACAATGCCAACCTGGTTAAATAACGATACCAGTACCGCCCGGATTAGCCTGCGTAAAGCGGTTGATCGAGGCACAGATGCAGATGAACTGCGCTTTGTTTTGCGCGATGAAAATGGTACAGATTTAACCACCCCGATAAAACTGGCCGATGGAGATGATTTCCCCGATGTAATTGGGGGTATTCCCCTGGCTGCTGATTTTACACAGTTCCCCAGCGGGGCGGAAGATAATGATGCCTTTAACCATTTGACCGGTAACGTTCAAATTGAACAACTGGTCGGGGAAACTGTGCAAGCTTATGTCTATATGCCTAACAGTTCCAGCGATTCCAACTATCCGGCTTCTACCGATTTCTTTATTGATAAGGTAGAAGTGCAGGTTTGCACCAGCCAGCCCCAGCCTGCTTTGGAGGCTGGAAAAGGTGCGGTGACAGGACAACTCTTTATTCTAACTGATGAAGGAAAACAAATAGCTGTAGAGGGCGCTCCGGTTTGGATCTTTGGCTTAACGCCTCCGGGCCCGATGCAAACAACCTACTCAATCAATAACCCCACCGGACGATATAGCTTCCAAAACCTAAATCCGGGATTGTACAATCTGTACTCTGAGTTTGTCGATAGTAGTGGCGCTCCCTTTGGGGTAACGGTTCCGGTCAACATTGCGGCCGGCCAAACTGCAACTCAAAATCTAATCTTGCCCTATGGTAATGTAGGCGGTGGCAGCAGTATTAGTGATTAATACCTGCAACCGCTATCTTGGTAAATGGTTCTTGCAATCATAAAGCGCGTGGTATAATAACTCTTGAGATCAAATTTATATAACAGTGATTTGGAGAACATAACATAATGAGAGTGTTTGTTAAAATATCCTCAATTTTTATTGTGACGAGCGTGCTGTTTGCCCAACTATTTTTGGCAGGCGGACAAGGGTTTGCGGCACCGGCCGCGTTACCAATCTGTGGACATGATACATTGCCTGGTGCTTCGGACTCTGGTTGGCCGGACATTGCCGTCTCTAAAGATGTTGACCAGGAATATACGGCTATCGTGTGGAGTGCCGGGACTAATGGTATAGGACCGATAAAGTTGGTTTGGTCCCGGGGACCGAACACAAGCCGGGGGTGGACTTCCATGACCGTTGATAGTGACACTACCGGTCAGAATCCGGTTGTTGTCTTTGATCCGGTAACAAGCAATAAAGTTCATGTGGCCTACCAAAGAGGCAGTGGGGCAAACAACACAATTTATTACAATACCTGCACCCTGGGCGGTTCTTGCGGTACTACACCCGAACGGGTGAGTACTATTGGCAAAAGTGATACATCACGCTTAAATCCGGCAATTGCGACCAATTCTGCCGGTACGCCCATTGTTTTGTACACGGAAAGTGATGCCGAATTCCCTTTCACAGATCCCCAAACATGGTTGAATTATGCGTATGAATCGACCAGCGATAGTAACTTTTATGCGTTTGAAGGAGGCGGGGGGGGCCACGGCACCAATAGATTTGGTGCCAGCGCCAAATTGGAGCGCAGCGTTAGCCTGGCCTCGTTGAACGATGAGTTGCACATAGCCTATGCCGAAGGCGATAGCGGGGTTACCTCAGATAGAATCCAATATTGGCAAATGGATATCAGCGCCTTGTCCGGAACCTCAGCTTTAGGTTCGGCCACTGCCCCGGTGCGGAGTCAGCAGTTCAATCCAGACCCGTTTGTAGAAGAACCGGACTTCCCGGCTATTTCTGCTATTTCCGGCGGGGATGTGGCCGTGGTGTGGCAAGTGCAGGATGATAGTGATAGCAGTAGCTTTAGCTTGGCGTATAATAAATCCGGCGATAGTGGGGCCAGTTGGGATATAGCCGGGGCTCCTTTTTACAGCTATATCCCGTCCACCGCCGTGGCTTCAAACGTGCTTGATAAGCGGACGGCTGCGGATAAGGTGGGCGGGCGTAACGGTGTTTTTGACAACGGTTTACACCCCGATGTGGCCCAACATAACGATGGCAGTGATTTGGTCATTCACGCCACCTGGCATCAAACTACCACCACTACCACCGGCAATCAAAATCGTACGGATATTATGTATGCCTATTTGGACCAGGGCGCTTCTTCCTGGGCGCGCACAAATATCCTGACGGGTACGGGCCTTACCCCGCTGTCGACCACCAACGTGACCGCCTTTTATGGATTTAGCGACGATCTTAGCAAACTAAGACCCAAAATGCTCTTTGGCAATTTTGGAAGCGGGACCACCAAAGCGGAAAACCGGTTACAAGTTGTTTATGTAAATTTAAGTGGTAGCGTGCGCCGGGCCGTCTATAACGGTTGGGAGCTGGGCAGTAGCTTTATCTCCCCCAGCCGGACGGAACAAGATTCAGATTGTGACGACTTGGTGGACTCTGTAGAGATAGTTGAGTCCCCGCCTTCCGGTTGTACTGACTGGGATACCGTCAGCGATCATGATCTTGGTGGGAACACTGACTACATGAATTGTGATCATGATCTGGCCGGCTCTAATGATGATTCAGGTCCGGGCAATGATGGGGGTGATTTGGTCCCCGATTTTCTGGATCCAAATACGGATGGCGATTATCAGAAAGATGATGTTGATGGCGACCGGTACAGTTGGAGTACTGACGGCCTCCTGTTTCTGCCGGTAATTCTCAAACAATAGGATCGGCCGGTGAATGAGTTTTTTGAGTATTAAGTGAATTTAATAAAGCAATCGTTTTCCAAAATTTATAACTAGCAGGAGTTATTGTTACTCCAATGTCTTCTACAAATGATCAGGATGCAGCGCCAGAGTCTCAGAATGAATCTGTAAAACGAAAAGATACATCATCAAAACGCCGGGATATCCCAATCAGGCGTCGCGATGTCTTGATCTTAGGTACCGTGTGGCTGTTAGGGTGTGGTATTGTTGCGGGCTTGCTAGGCTTATTTTATTTCAATGCTAATCCGGTAGTGCCCGAACCGCCTGGGTCTGTGGCAACCTATACCATTCCCTTTACGGAAGACAGCGCTAAAACAATGTATCTGCTGGCTCAACAAGAGGCGCAAAATTGGCAAAGTGATGTAGATTTGGTGGCTTCATCAACCCGTTGGTCTAATGCCAGCCTTGACGATTTAGGGCAGGCCGGCATTTGGGATTTTAGATTTTTTTCCGACAAGAGCGACCGCATTTTCTTTACATTTGTAACGCCCGAAAAAGAGGTTATTAGCCGGGCAAATATTAACAAATTAAGAAAACCGCCCTACCTGATTAACCCTGCAGATTGGGTACTGGACAGTAATGAAGCCATTTCTATCTGGGTTAATAACGGAGGCGGGGCTTTTCTTGAGGCTTTTCCCGAAAATCAGGTTGAGGTTTTGCTAAGGCAAACAGAACCTAGGCCGGTCTGGGATATTGTGGGGATTAGTGCTGACCAGTCACAAGTTGTCTATCTATCTATTGATGCCGCTGACGGGACAGTACTTAATCGATAATAAATATTGTCTAAATGGAAAGTATTAATGTGTAGATGTAATTATTCAGGCATGTCATTTCGAGGCGTTTTTTGCCGAGAAATCTTCTTGGCTGATGCTTAAATAGGCGTTGAACGGCGAAAGTTTCGTACAAAGCTTGCTTTGCCACGTTCCTCGTCGAAATGACATGACGGTAAATAGTGACGTGTAGATTTGGAAAATAAGGTGAATCATGAAAAACAAACTAAATAAATTGGACTTGAAACCACCTAAAACCAGCAAAAGATTATTAGAAAAAGGACAAAGTATGGTTGAGATGGCCCTCTTTCTGCCGATATTGCTGCTGTTGTTGCTGGGCGTATTTGAAGTGGGCTGGGCCTTGCGAAGTTATCTGGTATTGGTCAATGTAAACAGAGAATCAACCCGCTTTGCCGCCAGAGGGATTTATCTGGATTTTGACAACACGGTCGCCAGCGCCGGTTCTACCTGTTTTGATGATAGCCAACATGACCCATCCGGTATTGGCTACTGTAAAGTCATCAGCCAAACAATTGCCGGTCTCTCCAACCAATTGGCCATGAATTTTCTGGGCGCTCCGGCCGACGCCAATTCGTCAGTTATTATGACCTATTATGAGGTTGAACCTAGCGCCAGTTTTAACTGTCTGGGAGACACTGATTGTAGGCCTTTTGATTGTGCCAGCTTTGTGCCCGGTCATGCCAACTATGTGGCCGGCGATGATTTGAATGACATTCAGTATCCGCTTCTTTCTTTTCCCGGCTCACATCCCTTAAACGGCGCTGCTATTCCCGCTGCCGAAGCCGGACATTATAATCAAGTTGTAGCCTTGGCCAATACCACGCCCATCAGCGCCTACCATTATCATCGCGGTGGGCCTTTCTTTAGCAGAATTGACCCCAATGAAAAGGTGCCAGAGATACGGGGCAACATTAATCGATTGAATTGCCAGTTGGCCCAAAAGGGACTGCCGCCCGTCGGTGATAATGAAATTATTATTGAGGCCATTTTTAATCAGGAGCCGCTGGTTGGCGGGCCGTTTGTAGCCGCCATTACCGGCGATACGGCTTTTCCGCTCTACACGCACACGGCCATGCGCGTAACGTCCGATTTGCGAGCAGCCAGTGCGGCTGGAGTCTCTTGTCAGCTAGCGCCATTCATGATTGCTTTCAGTGCTCTGCCGGGGGTGGGGATTAGGGGTGGTGGTGGTACATTATCAACCATTACCTTTGATAGTTCCGGCGCAGCCAATAGCTTTGACATTGTCAGTTGGGATGCCGGAGACCATACCCAGGCAACACTTGAGGCAAATCTACTTGATCTCAGCCGGGCGGATACAGAATATACGGATCCGGATGACGCTGACGATCATATGTTAAATAGGGATGATTATGTTCAAACTTCCGGGGCAGCTTTTGACTCTAACCTTGATGATGAGTTGAATGCGTTGGTGAACCAGGGCCGTGTCCTCTTTCCGGTTTGGGATGATAGCAACGCTGACAACAAAGGGGGCACCGGCGGCAATGATACCACATATAAGCTTGCGACTTTTGTCATTGGGAGTCTTCAAAGTTTTCAGACGGAGGAGACTACCAAAGAATTGGAAATTCAGTTGTCGGGTTATGGCAATAATGCCTGTTCATGTGACAATCGGGATCCGGACCAGGTCGAAGCAGGGTGTGATCCCCTATAAAGCGAGGATTTTTTCTCCCCAGTTCCAATGCTCCAGCGTTGGAACCCTTCGGTGGGGTTGAACGGTTATACTGAGCAGAAATCAAATGAGTGCATTGAGATAGTCATCGGAGTTGCGTTTTGACCGGCGTTTGACCCCCCTCAGTCCCCCCTACAGGGGGGAAGTAAGCTCCTCCCCCTTGCAGGGGGAGGTTGGGAGGGGGTCAAGAGTTTGCACCC
>JAAEOP010001213.1 GCA_024223125.1 Chloroflexota bacterium | reverse complement strand
GTGACGTTTGACACAACGGCCGCCTTAACAAATTATCGCCTGGCTTTTTTGAATGACAGCTACACCTTGTACGCCGACGATATACCCATTCTCACTGGGCTGCTGCGGAATTACACCAACCACATCGGGCCGATTGACCCCTATGAGACGCCCCGTTTCATCTTTTTTGGCGATAATACCACGTCGGCACAGGTAACTATACAGTTTTCCTATGCTGAACTGACGGTAGCCACGCCCAATGGGGATGGTACAGGGCCGGGCGGCGTGGGCAGCACGGATGGCACGTCTGCTTTGCATTTGTGGCTGCGAGCAGACGGAGATGTTTTTACGGATGGGGGATGCAGCACGGCCGTGTCCGCCAACGATGATCCCGTGGCCTGTTGGGGCGACCACAGCGGATACGGTAATAATGCCGCTCAGGGGGCAACGGCGCCGCTGTACCAAACTGGAGTAATAAACGGTCAGCCAACCATACAGCTAAACGGCACATCTGATTATTTCAGCCTGCCCGATTTTGTCAGTGGATTTACGGCCGGGGAATTTTTTGTGGCTTTGCAAGCAGCGGCCGATCCGCCAGCAGCGGCGGCACAATCAGGAGCGTGGGATTTTGGCACGGCCGCAGCTACATCCCATTACCCCTTTACTGACGGCGATCTGTACGATGGCTGGGGGTCTACCATCCGCCGCTCGGTGACGCCGGGAACAAGCCTGGCCCAGTTCAATTTGTACAATTCGGGCAGCCAGTCTGGCCGGTGGACAAATCGGTTGAATGGCAGCATTTTGTTGGATGATACGGCCGCGAACACGGTTGGCTTTACAAGTGCGCCAACGTTGGGCCGCAGCAACGCCAGTACGTTTTTGGACGGAGATATTGCTGAAGCCATTCTCTTTAACGCGGTGTTGAACAGCGCCCAGCGCACCATCCTGGAAAATTACGCCAGCGCCAAATATGACCTGACTTTAGCCAGTACGGATGTGTATGCCGGGGACACGGCCGCGAACGGTGATTATGATCTGAATGTGGCCGGGATTGGGGCGGAAAGTGATGGCAACCAGACAGAAGCACATGCGAGTGGGTTGGTGTTGGCAGAGTCGGCCAGTTCGTTGGCGGCCGGGGAGTATCTGCTGGCCGGACATCGCACAGCTAACAATGGCAATAACAACGTAGATGTACCCGGCGGGGTGACGCAACGTTGGCAGCGAGTCTGGTACGTGGACAAAACGGGTGGAGTTGACGCCACCTTAACCTTTGATTTTAGCGAGGCGGGGATGGATGGATTGGCTGGCGACCCGGCAAATTATGTGCTGCTGTACAGCGCGGCCCAAGCCCCATTTAGCTGGTCTGTGTTGATGAGTGGGGCAACGGCCGTGACCATTGATCAGACAGCCTTTACAGTGACAAACGCTAATTTGAATGCTGGTTATTACACGTTGGGAACGGGAGATGTGGTCAATTCGCCAACGGCCGTGACCCTGACCCAAATCTCTTCATCACCAGACAATTCTAGTCTCATGAGCCTGACACTCATTATCATGCTGGTTGTGGGAGGGCTGGTCGTCTTCAAGAAGCGTTTGGGGCATAATCCGTTATCCAAACAATAGACATTATCGATAATAACTTTTTTGACAGGATTAACAAGATTTACAGGATGAAATAATCCTGTTAATCTCGTAAATCCTGTCTGATTTCTTATTTCCGATAAGGTTGAATAAAAACAGCAAGGTTGATGTGACCCAACCGCATTCTGTTACGGTGACTAAAAAGCAATATTAGCCAGGTGATGCGGATAGCGGCCGTTCCGAGCGAACAATTGATGATATGTTGTGATAGAATTGGAAACGATTATGACTGTCACAACTTACCATGGTCTTAGGCATTGGACTTTTGACAAATTAGTTGACATAAGTGAAACAAATGAATTCTTGTACTCGACTAAACACTTCCAAATAAAAAGTTTGGGCGAATTAACTCGAGGTTTGGATAGAAGTTTTAAATTGCCCGAACCCCAAGTTAATTCACGCATTTGCTGTAAGAACAAATTGATAGTCGGGTGAATTACTGTAAGATAATGTTTTATGTTAAGCATTTTGTCAAAAGTCCAATAGGCAGCATAAAGCAAATTGAAAATCGGTGGTGCAAATGACAATAAAGGAGTGACATACCATTACATCTTTATCCCAATGTCATTGTCGTTAACTTAAGACCTCGCAGGTTTCCAAAATGATCTACGCCCCTCTGAGGTTTTGCGTTAAAACCTGCGAGGTCTTCGCTTAAGTTAACACTTATGATCCCAATGTATATGCCTCTGGGTCCGTCCCTGATGGATGGATTCCTGGTAGGAGTGGCACAATCAAGTATCCAATACGTAACCCAGCTGTACGTTATTATCTCCGCCAATTATTATCCGGTAAGTGGCAAAAGGTGATCAAAATGGGAAATTTGGGAGAAGTACATTATTTTGAACATCAGTCTGGTCAAGTTGCTGGGATCAAGTTTTTTACAAGCGAGATATCATGAACGAAAAGATCTATCTCAAAAGCCTCTTTGCTAAATCCAATAGAACATCTGAGGAAAGTCTGGAACTCTTTGCCTTGCTGAACCTGGGCATTCTGGAATCATTAAATCATGGGTTGATGAGCGCTTCTGAGGCGCTGTACATATTCTTCCACGCGGAAAACAGTTTGTTCGTCCGCCAACAGATGTGTGATCAAATAGCCGATGAAATCATGAGTCGAGGAGTGCAATTGCCTGACTTGTTTGAAGTTCTGCCCATAGAGGAAGCTCAACGCGAATTGACAAAATTGCAGACCCTCTGCCTGAACTTGCTTGATCAAAAGCTGGTAGCTGCTTAATCTTGAATGTAATCGTGTATCCTCTCAGAGGTTGAGATGGCAGAAAGCTGGTTCTAACGGATTTTGTTGCTCCTATAACAGCCGCCCATAGAGGTGGAAACGAGCAGATTTTGTAACCAATTCTCATGGTAGACAAAACCGTTTAGCTTGTGGGCTGGTGATATGTATTCCTTAGCTACTTTTGCTCG
>JAAEOP010001212.1 GCA_024223125.1 Chloroflexota bacterium | reverse complement strand
TACTAGACATCACAACTCAATCGTTATAGCAGTTGAGCAAAACGCTGTCTTGCCCGACAAAGCGGCGATTTGCCCGACGATCTATTGGAGGAGGTTTTCTCATGACCCAATTTACTTTGCGACCGGCTGAAATGGCAGATGTTGAAGCAGTGGTTACTTTTGGCAATATGTGGGAAGAAACCATCGCCGGTACGCAGTCCTTCGATGTGGAAGATTTACGGGCTGATTGGCAAGTACCAGGTTTTGACCTGGCCCGTTCTAGCAGACTGGCTGTATCAGGCCAGGATGAAATAGTTGGCTTCGTCTTTGTATGGGATGTGACCGACCCACCTGTTAATCCTTACGCGCAATTTGCCGTCCCATCCCCAATATAATGGGAGAGGTATCAGCCACGCCTTGTTGGGTTGGGCTGAAGCCCGCTGCCGGGAATCCCTGCCCCGTGTGCCCGATGGTATTCGAATGACGATGGTCGCTAATACAATAAGCAGCGACGCAGAACGACACGGACAGCTTGAACGGGCCTGTTTTAAGCTGATCCGCCATTTTTTCGATATGAAAATCAAGTTGGACACACGGCCGCCCACACCACAATGGCCTGAGGGTGTTACCTTATTTCATTACCAGACGATGGAAGAAGTGTTGGCAAATTTGGAAATGATTATGAAAGCCGTAAACGAATCCTTTCGCGATCATTTTGGATTTGTGGAACGCTCTATGGAGCAAGTAATCGAGCTCTGGACACACCGCATCGCCACCGACACAGAATTTGATCCCACCCTCTGGTTTCTGGCTATGGATGGGGATGAAGTGGCTGGGACTTCCCTTTGCCGTCGCTGTTCCTGGGAAGACCCAGAAGAGGCGTATGTAGCTATTTTGGCCGTGCGACGGTCGTGGCGACGGCACGGATTAGGTCTGGCATTGTTACACCATTCCTTTGGCGAATTTTATCGACGAGGCAAACCAAGGGCCGGTTTGGGCGTAGACGCTGGCAGCCTGACCGGCGCTGTGGGACTTTATGAACGAGCCGGTATGCACGTTACACGGCAGTATGATGCGTATGAAAAAGAACTCCGCGCTGGAGAAGATATTCGCGTCCAATGAACAGTTCCGCCTATATTCCTGCCGCACCCCTCGGCTACAAACATTATCAACCGCTTTTTTTCGATTGGGAAGCGCGTCGAAAATATTCTTTTTGGCTGCTGCTCATTTGGGCCAACTTCATCGTGTTGCTGCCGCTGGCATTGGGAATCGTTCTGTCTCCCCCTCATCATCCCCCTGCCCACGCCGACGCAACACTTGCCACACAGCCCCCAAACCAAGACAGGTAACGATAAAACCAAACGCCCAGCCTAGGTAGGGAATCATGCAAATAAGGGTGTAAATGAGTAACCCCAACAGCAACGGCCACAAAGCCCGACCAGCAGCGCGGGGGTAGACTCGGGCAAAAATCCAAGCCCCGATAACATAGGCGATGATGGCCTTGCTCATGAAAGCGAGGAAGAGGATGAACGTCCAGAAAGCCACTCCCATTCCAGACAGAGCCAGACCCAGCCAGGTAAATGCCAATCCCCATAGGGAAACAAACCCTAATGAAAACCCTATCGCCAGAACAACCAGAGTCAGAAGAATAATGCCAACGAAACCCACGATGTAAGCCACCAGACCCCAAGCGAAGGAAGGGAGCGGTCGTTCACGCAATTCATCCGTCCAACTGGCAAATGGTTGTGGCAGCAGCCAGATTGCCAATCCGCCCACAATGAGAAATGAGATCAACCCTTGTACATAACGATTGATCCAATCAATGGTGGAATTAACGGCCGTATTTTGGGCTTGCGGCCGCATCGTACCAACATACACCTGATTGCCCCCAGCCTGGCTCATGGAGGCAGAAACAACTCGCAGTGGCGGCGGGGTGGCGGCCGAGTTTTTACCCGTATTCAAATCATTAAAGGCATTAAAAACCAGTTTGCCGATTTCAAACAAGCCGACAATCAGGTTATTGTCCCGGCCGACAGAGCCGCGATGAACAGTGCCCACGCTCAAACCATTTAAGTCACGCCCAACCTGAGAACCTTTTTGCGTATGCAGGCTTAACCCCAAAAAATAAAGACTGTTATCAATCTTGCCGCTTTCGTTCAGGGCAAAGGACATTGAGACGACATAGACGCTGCCCTCCACTGTGCCGTTGATTTTCACTTCTTCGCCAATGACAAACAGGCTGCCAGTCACTTTGCCGTTGATGGTGACAAAGCGCCCCATGGCAAACACATCTCCATCCACTGTGCCATCTACGCGCAGTTCACTCCCATTGAGCAGCACATCATTTTCCACCGTTTCCCCCGGTGGCACAATGTCGCCGTAAATAATACCTTGCGCTGCCACCGATGAGGTAAAGACAAACAAACCAAATAGACTGAGCAGTAGTACGGCCGTGAACCGACCCCATTTTTTGTTAAACGTTATAGACATATTTCCCTCCAGAAGGTTAGATGACTATACAGTCAGCTCTTGACTGTCTTACCCCCGTCTTCACGAGGGCAGGCTCCGCGAAGGCGGGTATCCAGATGTGTGGATTCCTGACTTCGCAGGAATGACCTGTAAAGTTACAAGATAATACATTAAGCTAACCCATTCACGGCCGTGCCTAACAACGCCAGCCATAATGTGGACATACAACAACCTAATACAAGTAGAGCTACGACGGGGGTGATAATCAGAGTGGCCGTTTTTCCCGACGATAACTGATGTACTACCTTTAAGGCAAAATAGGTCAGGTAGAACATATACAGAGTCATCCCCAAAACAAGCAGCGGCCCCAGCAAAGGAAACAAATACAAAACCGCATTGAGCATAACCAGGGGCGCTGTAAAAGCAGCGATGAGGTAGGTTTGCTGTTCAAAGCTACCGCTGCCCCCCATCGCTCTGGCAATCAGCCACAACAGACCAGACCAGAGCATTGTGCCTAAGGGAATGCCAATTAGAAAGAAACAGAGCAGCAAAAACATACTGGCTTCGGCCGTTTGCTCCATCTGCTCAACCGTCTCGTCAATCACATCCTGAGGGATGCTCGATTGAGCCAAAAACTCTACAGTTAAATCCATAGATTGCTCCACCGGGTTGAGTAACAGAAAGATGAGCATCCATACCAACACAGTCACCAGTCCGGCGGCCGTCAACCAGATGACGGCCGTACTCAATCGCGCATACGACCGTGTCAATTCATCAGCAAAAACTTCCTCGCTGGGACGGCTGATCATGCGCCGCCATACTTGTAGTGAAGATCGTAAATCCATTCTTAAACCGTGTAACTATTTTGTCTCTGAGATAGGAGACTAAATCTCCCAATCTCCTAATCTCCCAAATCCAACACCACCCAAACTGGATAATGGTCGCTGGCTTCTGTATCTGACCAGACCCCATTGTCGCTGAGTGTGCCGTCGCGTGCAAAAATATGGTCGGCCGAAAATTCTAATCCAAATCTTTTAACTGTTGGTTCCGCTCCCACCGAAACCCGGCGCAGGTCAATCGTAGCAAAACGTTCAGTTACGGCCGTCACCTCATCCTCTTGCACCGTATTAAAATCCCCGCCCACAATCACCCAGGTATTCTCATCTGCAATATCATTGACGATGACGTCTACCTGTTGCAAGCGTTTCTCTTCGCCCAACCAGACCGTTTCCGTATGCACACTATAAAGCAGGATTTCCCGGCCCCCCATTGCGGCCGTTGCTTTGGTTGCAATGCGGGTTTGAGCATTGGTGGGATTTTCATGGGGCAGCAGTAATTTTTGGGGATTGGAAAGTGGCCATTTAGAGAGGATAGCATTGCCAAAATTTTTGCCATTTTGCGGATGCAGTGAGGCCGGAAAATAAACGTGGTTGTATGCCAGTGTTTGGGCCATTGTTTCTACGGCCGTTTCATCCATCTCTTGCAGCAGCAAAAAATCCACCTCCTGTAATTCCGGTACACTTTCCAGTTCAGCCAACGCCTGGGTCACATTTTCTGCAAACTTTATGTTCCAGGTGATGATTTTAATACAGCCGTTGTCCTCTATTTGTTCAGGCGCATAATTCCCCACAAACAGAGGGCCAGAGAGGTCATTATAATTCTCCGCACCCTGGCATCCCATCAGCCCTGCCAGAGAAACCAGGACAACGACAATGTATATCATCGCGGCTGTGGTTCCGGTTTGGCTTCATAGCGCAATACCATACGCCCCTCTGCATCCCATAATTCCAGCACATTTTTGCTAATTTGATAAGTCGTTACTGTGGGTAAAGTATTTAGATACGTCTGCTCCTGATCCATAATGCCCGCCGGTTCCGCACAAGCAATATTTGTACCCGTCGGCGGCTGAATGGAGATGGAACCCTCAATCGTGAACAAAGCATAATCGGCGCTGTACGTGTTGCAGCCCGATGACCCCGTCACTTTATTATCAGAGCCAAATTGGGCGTTAATCGAGGCGCCACTAAGGACAGCTCGCATTGCGCCAGCGCCATCCCAATAATCTGTCAGTGTCCAATCTGTGCCCACCAGCGGTAAATTCTCATCTGGGGCGGCTTGTACATTAACGGCCGCTTCCTGAAAAGCAAAATCACCCACCTGATTACTGGCTTCAATACGATACGTGATTGTCCCCACCGTATTCAGGCAATCTTGAAGTGTGCCGTTATAACCGGCATTGTCCAACACCACAATACCATCTCGCTTAATCTGGATCAGACTGGCCTCCCCGCTCACACTCCAAGAGATGCTGACACAATCTCCCTGAACGATCTCCTCTGGATGAACGCTAAAGCGGTCAATCTGAGGTGGGATGGGTACAGGTGTGGCCGGGACGGGGGTATTTGTGGGAGGCTGTGCGGTCGGCTGAATGACATTGATCCGGTGAGTTTGCTGACTGGTTCCTCCCGGGCCAACGGCCGAAATCTTATACAACATCTCTCCGGCGTCTGGAGGGCAATCTTGCCGTGAACCATTAACAGGCGCATTGGGCCATAAGACTTCATCATTACGCAAAATGGTAATGCTGTCTACCTCTCCAGAAACAGCCCAGCTAATATCAACACATTGCTCGGTGAAAATTTCATAGGGCGGGTTCACCGTAAAGCGTTCAATGACCGGCGCGCCGGCAACGGGGATAACGTAGATGGTGATCTGTTTGATTTCCACGCGGCCGTCGGGCCAATCTACTCGCAGTTCATACGTTGTTGTAACCGGAGGACATTCACTACGGCCGCTTTGCGCTGGAACCTGATTTGGCTCCCAGGGTTGCCCGGAAGCATAGAAATAAACAGCATTGGCCCCCACCACATCCCAGCTAAAAGTAACACATTCACTGGCGTTAATCTGGGTTCTATCTACCGTAAAAGTAATATTCGGCGACGGCGTTTGGGTGGCAGCCGGGGTAGCTGTGGCCGGCCCAATCACCTCAATACCAACCCAAATACGGTCGCCAAACTGCTTACCCTGGTCATTGTGCATGGCCCAAAACCCCTGGTAAACGCCGGGTTGCAGAGGAGATACCAGGTCAACCCACATATCGTACATTTCCCCCGGCCGTACCTGACGATTGACAAACGTAGCCTGTCCACCCATACGCGCCTCTGGTGTGTTGCCGTTCACGTAAAGTAGGTAGTAGTTGGTTTCCCAAGTACAGGTTCCCACATTCTGTACGCGCCACCCTTTGCGGAAGGCCAGACCGGGCTGCATTTGGGGCGGATTTTGCATGTTGTCATCATCCAGGTTCAAGTCCTGAATATATTTCATGCTGTCTACACAAGGTACGGCCGTGGCCGTGGGCACAGGCGTCGTCGAAGGAACCGGCGTAGGCGGCGGCAAAATATGGTCAGGAGGAATATTCATATAATCCAATGCCAGTTGGGCAATGCGGCCCTCATTTTGCAGGGCCGTCAAAGCCTCATTTAATTTGCCCTGGAGCGCCCCCTGCCCATTCTGTACCGCAATAGCCATCTGCTGCCGGTTTAACCCCTGCCCCACAATTTTGACCGTGCCCAAACCGACAGCCACTTCCGCCGGCTGTAAATCTAACACGACCAGATCAATGCGCCCGGCAATCAAGTCGGCTACCGCCTGGTCAGCCTGACCATACACCTGCAAATTTTGTTCGGGCATGAGACCGGTACTGACCAGACTGTCAGAAAGCCAACGCTGATAAACGGTAGATTTTTGCACGCCAATCCGGTAAGGCGCCATTTCGTTAACATTGTTAATTTCCGTAATGGCTGATCCTTGAGAGGCGATGATGGCGTCTTCGCTAACGAAGTAGATTTGGGAAAAGTCTACAACTTGCTCCCGTTCATTAGTAACGGTGAGGGCGGCAATGGTAGCGTCTATCTCTTGCAGCTGCAAGGCGTCGCTCAGACCGTCAAAAACAACATCACGAAACTCTACTTGCACACCCAACTTTTGCCCTATTTCGCGCATCAGGGCAATGTCAAAACCATCTAGCTGGAAGTTGCTGTTGTAGTATTCAAAGGGAGGGTAATCGGCCGAGGTGCCAACTACAATTTTACCGCTGGCCTGTATCCGTTCCCAGGCGTCTGACGATTCTGGGGAAGGCGGAGAGGAGGACGACGGCCGTGTCAATACCCAAATTAGGGCGACGGCCGTCAATATGAATGCGGCTACCAGTATAACCAGGACAACATTGCTCTTCTGTTTCTCACTCATACTTCTCCTCACTTCAATAACAACCCGTTTCTTCTCTCATCCGTCGCAGTCATCTGCAATCAGAAGTCGAATTTTTTGCATTTAGAAATCCGATTCCTTGAAAAAATCAAATTTCTGTGCTCAACTTAAAAATTCGTCGTTCCTTACTATTATCTCGGTTGGGCCAGGCCAAATTTGAGAATCGTCTTACCTGATTGATCCGTCATCTGCAACTGCGATCCTTGGATGGAATAGGCAGCCACAGATGTCAAACTATTGAAGTAAGCGCTTTCCTGCTCCATAACGCCGGGCGGGTCTGAACAGGTATTGCCTGTGCTGGAGATATTGTTATCTATTTGCAATGAATTGCCAGACGTTTTAAAGGAACCATTGTAATTGTTACAGCCTGTACTACCAGTAAATTTATTGTCTTCTTGTCTAAACTGAATCCACACAGTGGTTCCCGGCAAAATTGGAACTAGAGAAACGCTATCCCAATAAGCAGTCATCCACCATTTTTGGAACAGCGTGGGGTCGTCTGGTTCCTTGGGATTCACCTTTACCGGTTGATCAGATACCGTGGATTGGTCGGCATTATTCTTTGCTTTCAAACGGTAGGTGTAATCCCCGGCGTCTGATAGGCAATCTTGTGTTGACCCTTGCAGCGGTGCATTGTCGTAGATAACTTTACCATTCCGCTTCAATTGTACTTTTGACGTACCGCCACCCGTGTTCCAGGAAATCTGCACACAATCCCCGGCCGGGATTTGAGACGGCGTTACCAGGAAGGAATGAATTTCAGGCGCCGGGTCTGGTGGAATAGACGTTGCCGTTGGCGGCGTTGAGGTTGGCTGCACGATGGTCAAGTTTTGCTGTGCCTGGTTCGTACCGCCGGGACCAATCGCCTCAATGCGGTAAGATACATTGCCTGTTCCCGGTGGACAATCATTAAGCTGATGACTTATGGGCGCTGTTCCCCACAAAATGTTGTCGTTGCGATAAATGTTAACGGTGTCCACCTTGCCCGACACTTTCCATTGAATGAGAACACAATCGCCTACATTAATCTGGTAGGCAGGCGTCAGGGTAAATTGGTCAATGACGGGAGCAGTATCCACTGGCTGCACGTAGATGGTGATTTGTTTAATTTCGGTACGGCCGTCGGGCCACTGCACCCTTAACTCATACGTTATTGTAGATTGGGGGCATTCCTGGCTGCCACCCTGCGGTGCAACCTGATTTTGCTGCCATGGTTCGCCACTTTCATAGAAGTAGACTTCATTGGCTCCGGTTACATTCCAGTTAAAAACCACACAATCCCCCTGGTTAATGGAGGAACGGTCCACCGTAAAGCTAATATTAGGCGAGGGGGTTTGTGTAGGCGCCGGGGTAACGGTGGCGGCGCCAATAACCTCAATGCCAACCCAAACGCGGTCGCCAAATGGTACGCCCTGAGCATTAGTCATCTGCCAGAAGCCTTGATAGGTTCCCGGCCGTATGGGAGCGACCAAATCTATAAACATATCATTGGTTTGGCCAGGCTGAACGACGGCTGTTACAGGCGTAGGCTGCCCGCCCATTTGCGCCGCCGGATGGTTGCCATCTACATAAACCATTGTATAGCTCACTTCCCAGGGACAAGTGCCCGTGTTACGGATACGCCACCCTTTGGTAAATGCCCAACTAGGAACCATTTTAGGCGGCGTAGTCATATTGTTGTCATCCAGATTCAAATCTTGGACAAAACCCATACCGTCTACACAAGGCTGCGGCGTGGCGGTGGGCACGGGTGTAGCCGTATTATCGGGAGTAGGCAGGGGCACAATATTATCATCATCAAACGCCATATATTGTTTGACAAGCTGGTTGAGTGTGCCGTCATTTTGCATATCTGTCAGGGCGCTGTTTAGCTGCGCCTGAAGGTTTGTTTGCCCTTTGCCTATGCCCAATGCAATTTGTTGCATATTCAACCCTTCGCCAACCAGTTTGACACCCCCTGCCTGTACGGCCGCATCGGCCGGAATTTTGTCCAGAGCAACCAGATCGCTACGCCCTTCACGCAAATCACGCAAAGCATGGTCCATACTTTCATACACCAGCAGATTTTGCGGGGGCATCTTCCCCGTTTCCACCATATTCTTTTGCAGCCAATTATCGTAAACAGTTCCTCGTTCTACGCCCACCTTTTTGTCAGCCAGTTGGTCAATGTTATCAATGGAGTTGATGGCTGAACCAGAATTGGCTAACAGCGCGTCTTCGCTCATGAAGTAGGTGTTAGAGAAATCTACCACGCCCTTACGCTGATCGGTGACGGTGAGCGCGGCCGCAACCACATCTACCTGGTTAATTTGCAGCGCTTCTTCCAGACCGGCAAAAGCCATATCTTTTATTTCGACCTGCACCCCCAACCGTTTGCCAACTTCTTGGATTAAAGCAATATCAAACCCATCCATCTGAAAGTTGTCGTTGTAATATTCAAAGGGGGGGTAATTGACGGTGGTTCCGACAACCATCTTGCCGTTGGCCTGAATCCGTTCCCAGGCATCTCCCGCTTCGGGCTGAGCGGTTCCAGGGCCGGCGGTGGGCACGGCCGTTGGCAATCCATCAGACGGCCGCACCAACTGAAAAATAAGCGTGCAGGCCACAACCAAAAATAAAACACCCAATGCAATTAACAAAATGGTGCTAATCGAACTACCAGAATTACTTTTTCCCTCAGACATTTTCTCCTCCTTATGTCTATTTATATGTGCCAATATGCTACTGGGAAGTTTGCAGGTATGCAAGTTAAGTTTATCTTTCAAGAAACAGTCGCGACTTGCACGCTTGCTACTCTCTCACCAATCACTCGCCGCAAACACTGCTTGTAACAAATCATGCCGTTCTTGCGGCATCATTTGGCGGACGCGAGCATAATCTTCATTGAGGCCGGTCCATAACGTGACGTTTAGCAAATGGCCGTTATACACCGTATACACATCCAAAAACATCTGCCGTGAGCCTAACGACCACATCTGGTCGGCAAGCAAATTGCCCAAACCGTAATGGATAAAACTGTCGTGGGCAAAGGAAAATCCTTGTGGATGGTGCGCATGGCTGCCAGACACGGCCGCCGCCCCCGCCGCCGCCAAACTTTGAAACAACTGCCGCTGCTCAGCCAACGCTCCATACTGATAATCTTCCAAATATTGCAAGGTGACAACGACAAAATACCCTTCATCTGCCAGTTTCCGAATCAGAGATTTGAGCTGGCTGTAATCGCCGCAGGGGAGTGAGCCGGGTTGGTCGGCCGTGGCCCAATCATATTCAGGGCCGGTGGGATTACAGCCCACAAAGGCGATACGGTTGCCATTATGTTCCAGCAGTAACGGCCGCTGCGCCTCCGCCAGATTTCGTCCACCCCCGTACACCTGAATACCGTTGTCCGCATACAAATCGAGGGTATACACCATGGCAGCCGTGCCCCAATCATTCAGATGGTTGCCCGTCATCTCGTTGACATCAATCCCCATCCAGGTCATCAATTCAAAATAGTCTGTCCGGTTGCACACATCGTCACTGTCAAAAGGATTGGCCGGGGGACAGTCGGGGGCAAACGCATTTTCATTGCTCATGTGGGCGATGTCGGCCGCTTGCAAGACAGGGCCAGTCTCCTCGCCGGGGTATTGAATACCATATTTGTCCATGCGGTCGGCCACCGCCCGACGCATACCGGCTGGGCCGCTCATGACAATGTGGGTAATACGGCCGTCATCCCGATTCGTCAACAACCCCGGCAAATGTTCGCTAATTTGCGTCGCTCGTTCTGCTTCGCCCACCAGCCCCACGGAAACTGTCAATGAATAGCCGGCCGGATCAAAATCCATAGCCAGCGGCGAGACGTCGTCCAGCCGCAGCGCCTTCAACTGAGGCGTCAACTGCTCAAAAGGCACAACAGACAACGCCGGAGTATCATCCTCATTTTGCACCGCCCACAATGCCGCCGCCAATTCCGCGACGGGCACAATCAGCGGCTCAATATTTGGCGTGCCCCAAAGGGTTGTTAACACGGCCGCCGTCTCTTCATCCAGCATGAACTGCCCTGTCTGCCACGCTTCCCGCGCCTCCACCAATGTTATTTCATCTGCCAAAGTGGGGAATGGAGCAACCACGGCATAAATCCAATTAGCTACGACCGTGCCCTCATTCACCGCCAAACGCACATCGCCACCTGCCCCTTCGCCAACAAATTGGACCAAATCTGAAGGTAGGTAAGGTTGCAAATCGGCCGTTAATGGGGCGGGTACGGCCGTGTCTATTTGCAAACGCAACGCTGCCGGCGTGAGCGTTGGTTCAGGCAAGGGAATAGGCGTTGGGTCAACAGTTGGCAAAGGCACAATTGTAGCTGTCGGGGAAATTGTAACCGTGGAAGTGGGTAATTGGAGGGGGGTAGGGATGATTACGGCCGTAGGCGTCAACATGACCTCAGTCTGGCAAGCCGTTAACCCCAGCAACATCCCCAACCTCCAAAGCCACCACAATCGTCTCATCAACCAACCTCTACCCAGATTATCCTCTTCCCTCACCCCAACGCAAATTGACCGTCTATGGCCGACACACATTCTGCAAATGGATAGGCAACTTATAACCGAGCCGGTATACTTGACCCCCTATGAATATCAACCTCCCGGAGGTTTTGTTGTAGGGCAAGCTTGCAACTTGTCCGGACAAGTTGCAAGCTTGTCCTACATTTTCAAAGAGGAAACATATGAAAGTTGTCATAGCCGGGGAAATGCCGTTTGTGGAAGAGATGGGGCGTCTTTGTTCTCAAGTCGGTCATGATACCGTTATTTATCTGGTCGAGGATTTTCAGTCGGCCGTGCAAAGCGGTTGGGCTATGCCAGACGCCGCTAATGCAGATGTGGCTGTTGAGCTGCATAATGAATCCCCAGAAGCCAAAGAAGAGTTGCTCGTTTCGCTGGCGGCGGCCGTTCCCCGTAAAGCTCTCATTCTAACATCCGCCCTGGCAACCAGCGTCACCCAGGCGGCAGCCTGGATTCCCAACCCAGAGCGTGTAGTCGGCTTTAGCGTCGTGCCCCCGCTGCGGCGAGATGGGGTTGTGGAACTGGCGCCCGGTTTGCGTACTTCGGATGCGGCCGTCTCCAGAGCGATTGCATTTGCCGAGGAGTTGGGGCCAAAAACGGCCGTTGTCGCCGATGGCCCCGGTCTGGTGCGGGCACGAGTTATTTGCTGCCTGATCAATGAAGCGGCCAGCGCCTTATTAGAAGGTGTCGCTACGGCCGCAGATATTGATAAAGCGATGAAGTTGGGTGTCAATTACCCTTATGGCCCGTTGGAATGGGGCGATTATATAGGTCTGGATACAGTGTTGGGCGTCCTCAATGGTTTGTTTACAGAATGGGGTGAAGATCGTTATCGGGCGTCTCCGTTACTGCGGCGCATGGTAGCTGCCCGTAAATTAGGTCGCAAAACAGGCGAGGGGTTTTATACCTATCCACAGGAGAGAAACCGTGCCCGTACATAGCTGCCATCTGTGCAACCAAAATGAAAATAGCCGCCAGATGATGGCCGGCCGTGGGTTAGCCGATGGCGAGGTATGTCCGGTCTGTTACCAACCTACCTGCCGCAACCATTTGGGAACTGTCCGCTGGCGTTGGCGCAGCAACAGACAGGTAGACTCCGCCCTCATTTGCCAGGATTGCTTACGCAGCTATAAACACCGGGATTGGGACAAATATAATCGAGATTGGATTACGTAAACCGTTATCCGTAATCCGATCACGGAATACGGAACACGGTAAAACCAAATGAAATACATATTAACAATCAACGGCCTGGATGGGCCGCTGGGGCGTGTCTTTGGCTGTGATTGTGATCGCTGCGCGGAACCGGTGCGCCGGGCGCATACGTCGGCCTCATTGGTAGGGGTGGCTGAAAACGGCCGTACCGCCGCCCACATACTGTTTGATATTGGCCTGGGGGTGACAGATAGCCTCTTCATGAATCCCCATTTGCAAGGGGAAAATGCCCGCCTGGATTGGTTGTGTTGCTCCCATTGGCATCCCGATCACACAGCGGGGATAAACCAACTTGCCGTCTCCCGCCGCTTAGTAGGGCTTCGAAATGGGGTTGAGCGGCCGTCGCTGCCGCTGTGGTGTCGCCGCGGCGCCGCTCGCTGGCTAGAACGCCACCATGATTTTGCTATGACATTGTGCCAACTTCATGAATCGGCCGAAAATGAACCGCCCGGCACAACGCTGCCTCCCCTACCCATTGATCTGCCCGGTTTAACCATTACGCCCGTCACCGTCTCCCATGCCAATGGAGATAAAGATGCGTGGGGCGCAGATGAGCAAGTTTGGGGCTGCGCTGTTTTTGTCATTGAAACGGCCGTCAGCAAAACTGTCTTGTTATGGGATTTAGACAGTGGCAATGAGTGGATTGTGTCGCCGCATAATGAAACCCAAGCCGAAGCCGTCGCCACCCTGTCCAACGCTGATTATCTCTTTGCCGATACCGCTTTCTGGCAGGCCAAACCCCGTCTCTCCAGCCATCCTTCCTTCACCAATGTGCAACGTTATGCGGCCGCGCTCAACCCGCGCCAAACATACCTGGTGCATATGAGCGGACATCCCGACGGCCGTGGCAATCCCGGTTGGGGTTGGTTAAACGGCCGTTGGCAAACAGAAGCGCGGCAGGTGTGGCAGAGTAAATGTTTACCCGGCCAGGTGTTTGTGCCTGAGATTGGGGATTCGTTTGCGCTTTCAGAAGTGGGGGCGGGTTTTGGGAGATTGGGGATTGGGGATTACCACTCCTTTGCAAAGGGGTACAGTTCACAGAAAAATACCTCGCCGCTGGCAGACACCATACAAAGGCGCACGGCCGTACTGCTGTATGCCCCCTCTCCCATCCGATTGAACTTCACCCGAAACTCGCCCAACCCCAACGTTGTCTCCGTTTCATAGGTTAGCTGGATGAGGTCAGTCGCCGGCAGTAGTTCAGCCTGGAAGTTGGCCCCAGCGCCCACTGTGCCCACATACACATGCCCCACTGCCACCAGTAGACTGTCTTCTGTGGACACGGCCGTAAAATCGTAAAACTCATCCACCGGAACCGGAATAGTAACGACAATTTCGATCTCAGCCGCGTCCATCTCAGCCGACGGTTCCACCATTTCGCCGTACACCCAGCCGGTACGGCCGTCGTCCAAGGCCACGTTATACCATTCGCCACTCTCCGTCTGGCCTAGCACATTTACGGCCGTGCCCTTATCCAAATAACCCACAATACGAAAGTTAATGGCCGGACCGCCGCGCATGAAAATGCGGTCGCGGGTAATTTGCACGTCTATCGGGGCGGGGGGCGGGGATGAAGGGGTGAGGGATGGGGTGATGATGGCTTGCGGGGAGGGCGTAATTGTTTCCGTCGCTTTGCTGTCGGGTTTGGTTTCGGTGGGAATAGGTGTGGTTGTGGGCGAAGAAGTCATTGTGGCTTGCTCTACGGCAGGTTGCGTATTCGCAGTAGGCGTTGTTGTTGCGGTGGGTTTGGACGTGGGGTTGGCGGCGACGGCCGTTTCCGGAGTCATTGTAGGCGAAGGTTCAACTTCCGTTAGCGGCGGCCCGTCAAATAAACCCGAACCGTACAATCCCCCGGCAATGATTGCCAGCAGCAAAACCACACCCAAAATGATGAGCGCTTGTTTCCGGCGCGGGCTAGAAGCGGCCACAGCGACCGTTTCTGGCGGCGGAACCAGCAATGGAATAACGGCCTTATTTTCTGGCACAGTGCCAATGACCAATCGTGCCGCCTCTTCCGCATCATTTTGATGGCAGGTTTGTTCTGCCACCTGCGCCACAGCCTGAGCATAACTGAACCACTCCCCGGTCGAAATCAGACCGTCTCCATCAGCGTCGGCCGTACCCATTTGTAAACCTTCCACCAATCCCGGTGTAAAATGGGAATGGGGAGAGACCTTGTCGGGGGTAAATGGTTGCACGGCCGTTAACAATACCGCTCCCTCCCCGGCAAAACTTTCCGCCAGCCAACCAATACCTTCCGGCACATCGCTTTCCGGCAGAAGCCCAGAGAGACAACAATCCAAAATGACAAGTTTATGCCGAGCGGGGCACATTCCCAACCGCCGCCGCAGATAGCTGGCCTGAATGGTACTGGCTTCCAGATAATCGCCGGTGAAGGTATCTCCCAAAGCAAGATAGGGCTGCCCTTTATGGGCCAGAACATGACCGGCAAAATAAATGAGTAGAACATCTTCGGGGTCGCCACTTTCGGCAAAAAATTCAGCGATGGCCAGTTGGACTTCCACGGCCGTCTGGTTCACTTGCACAAACACATCATCAAAACGGCCGATTTTAGGGTCGCGCAACACATCCGCCAAAGCAGTTAAATCTTTTCCAGGGACGGGGGCACACAAACGGCCGTCCTGATAATGCACATTGCCAATAAGCAAAGCCAAACGTTTGGACATGGGTGTATTTTACGTGGATCGGCCGTAATCAGCTAATTTGGGGAAACTTGTAACAACCTGCATACCTACCTGATCAGAGAGGAATTATTGGCATGGTTCAATTATGACTTAGGTAAGGATGATTTTCCACGTTTCCGCTTTATAATGGAGGGTAACATTCATCCCACCAAAATCACAAATTCATGATAAACTGACAATAAAAAATATAGGATTACTTTTATGGCAAAAAAAGATGAGTTGAAAACGACCATATCCCAACTAAAAGCCCAAGTTGCCCACCTAGAAGCCCAAAATCAGCAGCGTGAAGCCGAACTGGTTGTCACCAACCGCATTGGGCTTTTGCTAACAGAAGCCCCCGACTTAAGGCATGTCTTTGAAGGCGCTCGCCGGGAGATCATGTCCCTCATACCAACTGAAGGCATGTCCATCCTCCTGCTCACCGAAGACAGCCAAAAACTACATTGGATTTACGGCTATGAAAACGACGCCGAAGTAGATTTAAGTAATATCCCTCCCCAACCACTTACTGTCGGTTACAGCGGCCGCGTCGTACAAACACGACAACCCCTTTACCTGACTAAAGATGATGGCGCTGTGCGCGAAGGGTTGCAAACCATCATCGTCGGCGCCGAATCACGCGCCTGGCTGGGGTTGCCTCTCATCGCCGCCAATAAGCTAACTGGGGTTCTGGTAGTGGAGAATGATGCCGGCTTTAGCGAACGGCAGCTAGAATTTTTACAAACCATTACCGCCCCCCTTGCTGTCGCCATTGAAAATGCCCGTTTGTTTGAATCCACTCACCGCCTTTTAGCCGAAACTCGCCAGCGAGCGGCCGAACTAACCACTATCAACAACATCAGCCAGGCGATGGCTACCCAGTCAGAACTAGATGCGCTGATTGAATTGGTAGGCGAACAGGTACGCACCATTTTCAACGCCGATATTATGTATGTCGCTTTGCATGATCAAGGACCAAACATAGTATATTTTCCCTATCTGCATGGGGATGTAACCAAGCCGCGGCCGTTTGGCAAAGGTCTGACCGAAAAAATCATCCAATCCGGCAAGCCGCTGCTCATCAATCGGGACATGGACAAACACCACGCCGAATATCAAACAGTTCGCATTGGTATTCACTCCCTTTCCTACTTAGGCGTCCCCATCACTGTTAACCAGCAAGCCATCGGCGTTATCAGCGTGCAAAGTACCACCAAGGAGGGGCGGTTTAACGAAGCGGATATGCACTTGCTGGCTACCATTGCTGCCAATGTGGGCGCGGCCATCCACAATGCCCAGCTTTACACCCAAACCCAACGTCAGGCTACAGAGATGGCCGCCCTGGCCGAAATGGGCAACGAGATTGCTACCACCCTGGAATTACTACCCGTGTTAGAACGCATCATGGGCCGCGTCAAAGAGTTGACGCGCGTGCGCGACATCGCCTTGATGTTGTTAGAACCAGATGGCAGCACATTCCGCACGGCCGTCGCCATGGGCGACTATGTAGAAGCCTTAAAAGCTAATCCCATTCTCATGGGTCAGGGTATCACTGGCAATATTGCCCAAAGTGGTCAGGCCGAGTTTGTC
>JAAEOP010001211.1 GCA_024223125.1 Chloroflexota bacterium | reverse complement strand
TCAGGTTCACAGCCGAGGTTTACACGTTGAGAAACCGCGTCCGGCAACGGGCGTTTGAGCGGCTTGAGCGGCTTGAAGGGAAACTTTCACGAGCCGTTCTCAGGGGGCGGGAGACTAGAAATGGTCTCCTGCTACCCGACCAAGCATTGACGATCCTATTACTAATCCGTAGATAATGAAGGAAGGTTTCGTTCAACAATCATGTTTTTGCCTTTTTTACCCCGTTCAAACCGTATCTTTCTGTTCAAATGCCCCCGCTAGCCCACATTGGGCCTTGCGACCCACCCGGTTTGGGCCTTGAGACCGATTCGCCAATCCCCTGTCAAACCTATAATGGCAACAACTTAAGCAAACACGAAGCGGCACATTGAGTGACGCAGCAAGCGAGGCAAAAAAAGCCACGCCAATCCAGATAGGAGATTAAAATGTTCAAAAAAGTATTATTTGTATTCGTTGTGATAATGATGTTCGCTGTGAACTGTGCAGGCAATTTGGCAGTCGATATTGCAGATGAGTTTGATGGCGATTTTGGTACAGAAATCGTTGATGGGCTCAATCTGCCAGAAGAAGTAACTGTAACCAAGCATGTCAATGGTGACATCGTTTATAGCGAACGCCTTGATTCTGATGATTTCGACAATCAAAACGGCCATCGCTTTGACAATGACGAAAGCCTTGATATTGAGGACGTAAGCAACATTGATTGGCATTTTGATGAAAGCGGCATAACCTTCTCTCTGGAAGGTACAAATCGTGATGGGGATGCTGTCACAATTTCGGCCGATTTGAGCGAAGGCAATAGCTCGACCGTCAACATCGACGTAACTGATTAGGCGAATAGGTCTGGCGACCCATACCGATTGGGTCGCAGGGTGGATGTGAGATCCCATTCGTCCGAAAATTCTAAACTACAGACATAAATAACAAAACAACACGCTGACTTGGCTAACCAGCCAGATACAGTAAATAGGAGATATAACATGAACAATAAACTTTCACGCTCAGCAAACGAAATGTTCTTCGGCGTCGCAGCCGGAATCGCAGAACACCTCAGTATTGATACGACACTCGTACGTGCGGCCTGGGTATTGGCAACCGTCTTCATCGGCCCAGAAGTTGCGCTCGTTTATCTGGGATTGGCAATGTTCTTGCCAAAAGCAGGTAGCCGCAATGGTAGCCACGAAGACATCATCATCGAAAAAACCCCAGCTTCGGTTGCCTGACAAAGACCGACTTTCCCGTCACTGATACAAAAGGCGTGCCATCAACGGCACGCCTTTTTTGATCTAAACGGAACACAGCCGAGAACATCACTCTCTTACCCGACCAAGTAGTGGTCGCCGCTCCTTAAATGGCACATAACTTCATACACCTGGCGCACTGTTATCTCAACAGTACCCTTCCACCCCTTCAGAACCACAGCCAAGCATACAGATAGGCCTTCCGACCCACACCGGATCGGTCTATGGGCCGATCCGTCGATCGGCTGAAACCTATATACTCTTATCAACGACAACAAACAAACACATGAACACAGATGCCCACACGGTTGGCACTGTGATAAGGAGATAACGATGACTAATAAATTAACACGTTCAAACGACAGAATGGTTCTTGGTGTAGCAGCTGGCATTGCAGCCCGCACCGGTATGGATGCGACACTGGTTCGCGTGCTCTTTGTACTCTTCACACTTGCTGGTGGCCCTGGACTGATTGCCTACCTGGTGATGGCATTAATTATGCCCGCCGCAGGGCCAGACGGTGACATCATTATTGAAACTGAGGCAGTTACAGCAGCCTGACTCAGGCGCATACAGCGGCGGGATGGGCAACGAGACAACATCACGACCAACCTATCCCGCCGGAACGGCCATTAGCGAACAGCTTTTAGCCATTGGTATAGAGACCATTCTTTCTAACAGCTAAAGGCTAAACGCCAATAGCATTTTTTGGAGAAATTATCATGACAAATCGACTTGAACGTAAAAACGGTAAAATTTTTGGTGTAGCGGCTGGGCTTGCAGATTACTTTGGCATTGACGTGACGATTATGCGCGTCATGTTGATTATCCTCTTTATGATTGACGGCTGTGGCGTCACGCTGGTGACCTACCTGATTGCGGCAGCTATCATGCCCAAAGCGTGGGATTACGATGGTGGTGGCTCTGGTCAATCATCAAAAGAGAAAGAATTTTCGAACGCATAACAAAGCCCTGGGCTGTGGTATGTACGGGACGATTCGGCGCTAAAACCGCGGTGTAAGTCAACCTGCACAACAACACACCTGGACAAACAGTCAACCTAAGGTTGGCTGTTTTACCTATAGGGACATAATGTTCATCTCTGATACAATGGATAAATAATGAGGCGACTTTTCGGCCGATTCCGGCAACTCCAATGGAAGCTCACAGCAACCTACACCTGCTTTACCAGCATCGTGGCGGTACTTGCTCTCTTTGGCATATTTGCCATCTTGTGGGGACTGTTTACCTCACCGGGAACGCTGTCTCTGGCTGGTCGCCTGCTTGCGAGCGAAATCTCAGATGAGATTGCGCCAATGGTCAACGATTCGGAACGCCAGGACGAATTACAACTCTGGCTTACTGATAAGTCGCGCATTCCATCCAATTTCATTGTAGATGATACCGGCGAACCCGTTGTTCCAAGCGATACGCTGATAACTGATCAGGTACTTGTCGTAAATGATACCCTGCAAGTTGCGGCGGCACTTCCCCAAGAACTGATAGAAACCAGCGCGTTTACTGAAGGCGAACGCGACCTGATACGCGGCTTGATTGATGGCACCGACACTGATTTCCTTTACCCAGTGCAGCGTGTCAGCAATTCTGATGGTACCAATGTCGATTCGATCTTTATTCCGATTAGACAGGCAGGACGTGTTGAGGGTGTTATGGTTGTTCGATTAGAGAATCCGTTGGTACTGCCCGGTGCCTTTCCGACTGTCGCAACTGCCCTGCTAATTCCATTGTCCTTGCCCGTATTCTGTCTTGCCGGTCTGATTGGACTGCCGTTTGGATTCCTGGCGACCCGTGGCCTGTCCAGGCGATTGCGTAAGCTATCCGATTCGACCGATTCCTGGGCAGAAGGCGATTTCAGCGTGGTTGTCAACGACACATCGGGGGATGAGATTGGGCAGCTTGGCCGCCAGCTCAACAGCATGGCAACTGAACTCGACACCCTCATACATTCACGCTCACAACTGGCTACAGTCGAGGAGCGCAACCGCATTGCCCGCGATCTGCATGACAGCGCCAAGCAGCAAATCTTTGCCACAACGATGCAACTTTCCGCCGCCAAATCGCTCATGGATACAAATCCCGAGCAGGCAAAATTACACATCGCTGAGGCTGAACAATTGGCAAAAGCGGTTCAAAAAGAACTGTCAGGTTTGATTGAGGAATTACGCCCGGCGCAGCTTGAAGGGACTGGCCTTTATGGAGCGGTTCGTTCGGCAGTCAAGACGTTTAAGCGACAGTCGGGTATTTCGGCCGAAGTGCGTACCCAGGGCGAACGCGAATTGCCAATTGCAGTTGAACAGCCACTTTTCCGCATTTTGCAGGAGTCGCTCAACAATATCAGCAAACACAGCCAGGC
>JAAEOP010001210.1 GCA_024223125.1 Chloroflexota bacterium | reverse complement strand
GGATTTCAATGATTATGTCGATTCTGAACCGTTGGGGGCGCTGGCCGGAGCCGGGCTGTATAATCTGATGGCTCGCGTGGGGCCAAGCACGCGCTACACGTTCATTTACCAGGGGGTATCACAAACGCTCGACCACGTGTTGGTCAGCCCAGCGCTGGCGGCCAACTCCGCAGAAAACCTGTTCACCCACCCCATCCACCTCAATGCCGACTACCCCGCTTCATACGAAGGGGACGATTCCACCGCCCGGCGCAGCTCCGATCACGAGCCAATCGTGGTAAAGCTGGTGGTATTTGAGGCGTTTATTTACTTGCCGCTAATTCAAAGATAATTGCCATGTTCACTACCGGACATTTTTTTATGGAACACAGATTGGGCAGATTTTACGGATTTTCGCGGATAAAAACATTAGGCCCTAACCAGTTGATTCTTTGCTATTTGTACAAGAATTTGCTGGCAAGCGCCCTTTTTAATTCCGCTTTATGCGGGTTAGGAGAGGAAACAAGGGTGCAGATTTTACCGGCGCGTGGTTTCTCACTGAGCAGGCCAACGACAGGTGCTTGTGGGTCGTATAAAATCTTAAAAATCCGCGCGAATCTGTCCCATCCGCCCAATCCGCGTTCTATTCCACTTACATTTGAAAAACTATCCGGTAATAAATCGCCGTGTGGCAAAACCACAACCAAAGATTTTGTACGCAGATGAACGCAGATTTTGGTTCTATTTTTTGGTTTTATCTGCGTGTCTCTGCGAAAATCTGCGTCCCACAAAACAACGCAACACCCAACAGGAGGTAACATGAAACAATCCAAACCCATTACCCGCCTCACCCTCAGCATCCTAACCGGCTTTGTGCTGATCTTCACCTGGGTTGCCAGTTCCCGCGCCAATGGCCGCGCACAAACGGACGTTTTTCTCCCCCTCGTGGTGTACGACTGGCCCTTCACCCCGCCCGAAGGCGACCATCTGCTCATCACTGAAGTCATGTACGACCCCGACGAAAGCGGAGGCGAATGGATCGAACTCTACAACAGCACCAGCGCAACCATCGCCCTCGCCGATTACAAAGTAGGAGACGAAGAAACCCTCGGCGAGATGGAAGGCATGTTGAAATTCCCTACCGGAGCTACCATCGCGCCCCAGCAAATCATCATCGTCGCCGAAGATGCCAATGTCTTCCTCGCCGCGTACGGCTTCAACCCCGACTACGAAATGACCGACTCCGGCTCCCCGGTACCCGACATGGAAAAATACACCGCGTGGACAGGCG
>JAAEOP010001209.1 GCA_024223125.1 Chloroflexota bacterium | reverse complement strand
TGCCGGAGCCTGTGGCAGCGTTGCTGGCAGAGGTCAATACGCTGCTGTGGACGCTGCCGGAACTGCCGCTGGCGGATCTGTTGGGCTGGCTAGAAACGCGACTGGCAGCCGTTTTGCAGCAGGAGGAATGTTGATGGAGACGCCGCAGCAAATGCCGGGCAGCCGGCTCGTTGCCGGGGATACGGTTTCCATTGTGCAGGCTCCCGATTCGGCCGGGGTGGCGCTGGATGAGGCGTTGACGGCCGTTTGGCAGCATCCTGAACAATCCCTCCCTGATTCCCCGATAGCGCTGGCTTTGCGCCGCGCCGGGCTGCTGCATCCACCGCTGCCGCTGCCCGCAGACGCTCATGATGCGGAACTGTCTGAGGAACGGCCGTTGGTATCGGTGGTAATTGTGAGCAGAAACGGCCGTCATCATTTGGAAGAGTGCCTGCCTTCTCTGGCCGTGCAAACCTATCCGAATCTGGAAATCATCGTCGTCAATGACTGCTCCAGCGATGGCACAGACGCTTTTTTGCAGGCAGAATACCCGTCTGTCAGGCGGATTTCCCAGCCAGACGGTCCCAATTTTGCCGCCGGAAACAATGTGGGTATCCGGCAGGCGCGGGGAGAGCTGCTACTTCTCCTCAACAACGATACCGTTCTCGATCCGCACTGTATACAGGAGATGGTCGTCGTTTACCAGCGAGAAGAGAATGTGGGAGGTGTGGCGGGGATGCTGCGCTTTTATGATAATCGGCCGTTTATCAATGGGCTAGGGTCCCGCCTGCGCCGGTTTGGCTTTGGGCACGATGTGGGGATTGGCAGTCTGGACGTGGGGCAGTTTGAGCATTTGTCTGAGGTTCCGCTGTTATGCTTTGGCGTCGCCCTCATTCCCAAAGCGGCGCTGGCTGATGTTGGCCCGCTTGAGGAAATGTACCAGTTTTATTATGAAGATGTGGACTGGAGCTACCGGGCGCGGGCGTTGGGCTACCGGCTGGTTCCGGCTCCCAAAGCGATTACGTATCACAAGTTTTCGGCCAGCACGAGCAAACTGTCGGCCGCGTTCAAGAAGCGGCTGGCAACTCGCAACCGCCTTTGGTTTGCGCTGAAGAATTTCCCGCTGCGGTCGCTTCCGCTCCAGATGGTTTTGTACGGGCTGGATGATTGGGGGCATTTGCTGGCCCATTTGCTGCGCGGGGATGGCGATCTGGCCGGGGCTGTTTTGTCGGGCTGGGGACAATATTTGACGGGGGCGCCGCACGCGCTTACTATTCGCCGCAGGCTGTGGAACGGCCGTTCCCGGCAGCCGGTTAATCTGTTTAACCAAACCAATCTACCCCTGCCGGCGATGCACGGCTCTGTTCCCTGCATGACGAAAGAGATGGTGGAGACAGTATATAAACCTCATTTGCAGCAGGCTCTGGAGCGAGGGCGAACGGTACTGATTATCAGCCCCGATTCGGTTCACAGTAGCATGGGGGGCGTTGGCATCCGCTATTGGGAACTGTCTCACCAACTGGCGACTGTGGCCCAAGTAACGTTGGCTGTTCCCAACGAAACGGATTTGCAAAGCGAGACGGTGGCGCTGTGCCGATATGAAAATGGACAAACAGAACCACTACAATCTTTGGCCCAGGTAGCCGACATCATACTGCTGTCCGGATTTGCATTTTTCCACAATCCGTTTCTGCGAGAGCTTTCCGCTTACCGTATTGTGGATTTGTACGACCCGATGGCGCTGGAAAATCTGGAGCGCTTTGCCGACCGACCCCTTGGGGAACGGATGGGGCTTCATCAAGTGAACGTAAACACATTTAACGATTTGTTTGCGCAAGGTGATTTTTTTATCTGCGCCAGTGAGAAGCAGCGGGATTATTGGCTGGGGGCGTTAACGGCCGTTAACCGAGTGACGCCGGCATTATATGATGAAGACCCCACGCTGCGCCGCCTGATTGACCTGGTTCCGTTTGGCATTCCAGCGGAACCGCCGCAGCACAGGAAGCGTGTCCTCAAGGGAGTGCGCCCTGGCATTGGCGCGGAGGATAAGGTGATTTTGTGGGGTGGCGGTTTGTGGGATTGGCTGGACCCGCTGACGGTGATTGAGGCGATGCCGCTGGCGCTGGAGCAGGTTCCGGAGGCGCGGCTCTTTTTCCTGGGAATTAAGCATCCTAACCCGAATGTGCCTCCGTCGCGGATGGCGGAACGGGCGCTAACGTTGGCGGAGAAGATGGGATTGCTGGAGACGGCCGTGTTTTACAATGAATGGACGCCGTATGAGGAACGGGAGAGCTATTTGTGCGAGGCGGATGTGGGGGTGAGTCTGCATGGCGATCACATTGAAACGCGCTTTGCGGTGCGCACGCGCCTCATGGATTATTTGTGGGCGCGGCTGCCGATGGTGGTCAGCGGCGGGGATGTGCTGAGTGACCTGGTACAGGCGTATGGCCTGGGGCAGGTGGTCGGCGTGGGGGAGAAAACGGCCGTGGCCGAGGCGCTCATCGACATGCTCCGCCATCCAATTCCACCACCCCGGTTTGATCCTATTGTTGAGCGGCATCTTTGGTCTGAAACGGCCGTGCCCCTGCTGGAATACGTGTCTGCGCCCTGGTATAACGGCCGTAAAGACAACAACGGGATGATTTTGCCACAGGGAGACGGCCGTTCTGCAATCGGCCGTCTCTCTCAAAAGGTGATGCACTCATTCAGCCAAAAAGGTATTCGCGGCCTGATAAACGACACCAAATCATACCTGCATTGGATAAGTCAGAAATGATCTGAAAACTCTAAAAGTCAAATACACTTTACAGGGATAACGATGCCTGAACGGCCGTTAAACGTAGTTGTCGAGTTACGGCCGTTTTCGTATCATCGGCCAGTTTTACCGGGAAGAGAGAATGATGACTGGCTCCATGCTGACAAAACAGAACTTCGCCTACAAAGGCTGGCTGCTGTTGATTTTGTTAACGGCTGTCCTCCTCCGCCTGTTATCTATCAGTGACATTCCTCCTGGATTGACCCACGATGAAGCCGATCATGGGGTGACGGCCGTCTCCATTTTAGAAGGCAGCCGCGAGATTTATTTTTCTGTCGGACACGGCCGTGAACCTTTGTATGATTATGTGACAGCGATGTTTATGACAGGTGTAGGACAGACGTTTTTGGCAGGGCGGTTGACGGCCGTTTATGCCGGCCTGATTTTGATTGCGGGCATGGCGGCCTGGGTACGAAAAGCGTTTGATGGACCGACGGCCGTGTTGACGGCCGCTGGATTAGCGGTGGGCTTTTGGCCCCTCATGGCCGCCCGACAATCGCTGCGATCCATTCTGTTGCCAGCAATTTTTGTATTTGTGGTGTTTTTTTTCTGGAGGGGATTGATGAGATTGGAGATTAGAGATTGGAGATTGAGCGCGTCACCAATCTCTAATCCTTCGACTTTACTCAGGACAAGCCTCCAATCTCCAATCTCCAGTTTTCTAATTGCTGGCATCATGTTGGGAATCACCTTTTATACCTACATTCCAGCGCGGGTTTTGTGGCTGGTTTTCCCGTTGACGTGGGGGTATGCGTGGTTGGCGGCATGGCCGTTGGCCCGGCAGTCATGGTGCGGCATTCTCCTGATGCTCTTTACGGCCGCTTTGATAGGAGTCCTTTTGTTTACGTATTTACAGACACATCCAGAGGCGGAGGTTCGGATTCGAGAATTGAGTGGGCCGCTGACGGCCGTAACGGAAGGCAACGTCTCAACATTGTGGGAAAATGCGCAAGCTGGGCTGGGCATTCTCACGTTTACGGGCGATGATTTCTGGCGTTATAACATTCCTGGACGGCCGCTGCTGCCACCATTGATGGGTTTGTTATTTGGCGTGGGGTTAGTGGTAGCGGTTTGGTTTGGGATACGGCCGTTTCTACAAAAACAGCGCCCTTATCTGGGTACAGCCAGCTTTTTGGCCTTGGGCTGGCTGGCGTTTGGGCTGGCGCCTGTTTTGGTGACGGGATCGCATCTGAGTATGACGCGGGCGATGGGGATGCAGCCAGTGTTGTATTTGTTTCCGGCGTTGGCAATTAGGGAGATTGGGAGATATGTCCTGAGCAAAACCGAAGGATTGGGAGTTTGGAGATTGGGGGAGTGGTGGCTGTATTGGGCAGCAGTGGGATTGTTGTTTGTGGGCACGGCCGTTTTCACAGTACGCGATTATTTTGTCATTTGGGCCAATGAGCCGGAAGTACGGGTACAGTATGAAACGGCGATGGCAACTGCCATGAGATATTTGAATGGGCAAGAGATGCAAGATGTGGCTGTGTCTACGATTACGCCGGGACAGTATCACAGTCCGGCCGTGGCAACAATGATGCTGACGAATGAGGATATTGAACTGCGTTGGTTTGACGGCCGCAGCAGTCTACTCCTACCCAATTCCCCCCAAGCGGGACTCATCTTGTCCGGGTTTGCCTCCCTCCCAGATGGTTTAACGAAATATTGGGATATGGATCCTGTGGAGATCATCCCTCAGCCAGAAAGTGACCGGGATCGGCCGTTAGCAGTTTACCAATTTGATGTGGCCGATTGGCTGGCTGAACATGAGGCGGATTTCACGGCCGTACCGCCCACACAATTTGGCGAAGCGGCCGTGTTACGAGGTTATGATTTGCAGACAACGGCCGTAGTTCCCGGCGAAACTGTCCGTCTGATAACAATGTGGCAATTGGGCCAACCCGTAGAAGGGATTCGTCTCTTCACCCATCTTTCTGCGGCCGATGGCGTCCCCTTTGCCCAGGCAGATGGTTTAGACGCTCCTGGTGAAGCATGGCAGACAGGAGATTATTTGTTACAACTGCATGAGTTTGTGGTTCCGGTGGAGACGGCCGCCAGTCAATACTCCCTCACCATTGGCCTGTACACCTGCTTGGATATCACCTGCAATCAAACCCAACGCTTCCCCATTTTGGCAAATAACCAACCTGCTGGCGATCAACTCTATCTGCAAAACCTGACCGTAACCGAATGAACCACCCACAAACCACCATCTACCATCCCCAATGGGAAAAGATATTGATCGTCGCCATCACTTTGCTGGCGTTTGCTGTCCGGGTGTGGCAGTTAGAGGGCGTCCCCCCTGGTTGGCGCGATGATGAATTGATTAACTCTCTGGTCATCTCGCAAAAGGTGTTGGCTGGAGAGTGGCAAGTTTATTACGCCGACGCCTCCGGCCATGAAGCGCTTTACCATGTTTTGAATGCTGCCTTTTTAGGCTTGTTCGGCGCCAATATAGTGGGGATTCGGTTGCTGTCCGTTTTTCTGGGGACATTGACAGTTCCACTAACCTGGTTGTTGGGGCGCAAATTATGGGGACGAACGGTGGGTCTGTTAGCGGCCGCCGGGCTGGCCCTGGGCTTTTGGTCGTTGATGTATTCACGCATTGGACTGCGCCATATTTTAATGCCGGTGACAATGCTGCTGGCATTTTATTTTTTTTGGAATGGATTAGATTCAAGGAGATTGGAGATTGGAGATTGGAAATTGGGTACACTAAAAATTTCCAATCTCCAATCTCCAATCTCTTTTGTCATCGCTGGTATTTGGATAGGGTTGGGGTTTTACGTTTACTTTGCATCGCGGGGCGTGCCCTTGATTTTGGGTGTGTTTTCTGTTTATTTGGCAGTAGTGGCACGGCCGTTACTCAAGCAAAAGTGGCGTGGTATAGCCCTCATGTTTGGGGTGGCGGCCGTGTTGGCCCTGCCTTTGTTCATCACCCTCGGCCGTCAGCCAGAATCAGAAGCGCGGGTAAGCGAATTGGCCGTCCCTCTGGTTGAAGCCGGGCTAGGCAACTTTACCCCCTTACAAAAACATATCATCGCTACCTTAAGCATGTTCCATGCCGATGGGGACGCTGAATGGCTCTACAACATCCCCCACCGGCCACTCTTCGGGCCACTCGGCGCCATCCTCTTCTGGGCTGGCGTCGCTATAACAACCTATTATGCTTTCTTATCTATTTTCCAATATCTAAGGACACTCATCCGACGACCGACCACCGACCGCCAACCGCCAACCGCCGATTACGGATCACGGAATTCGGATGACCGATTACGGATTACGAATTACAGCTTACCCTCTGCCTTCCTCCTCATCTGGTGGCTGGCCGGTATCTCCCCTGGATTTATCAGCGTGCCACCAGCCAGTTTAGGCCACACGATTCTGGCACAGCCGGTAACGTTTATGTTGATGGCCGTGCCGGTGGACAGGTTTGCAAGTGGCAAGTTTGCAGGTAGCAAGTTTACGGCCGCAGCGCTAGGAATCGTTCTATTATTATCTATCGCGGCGCGGGATTTCCCGGATTACTTTGCCGAATGGCCACAGCGAGGGATGACACGCTTTTTGTACCGGGCGGAGATCGATGATGTGGCCGCTTATGTAAATGAACACCCAGAACTGACTGATTTTGGGATTGCCGGTTTGTTAGCGGGGCCGTGGGATAAGCTGGCTTTGCAAATTGGGTTGAAGGGAAGCACGGCCGTCTTCCCCCGTTGGTACAATCCTGAAAGAGCTATCTTTGTGGAGCCGTCTACCCTTTTTACAGAATACCCAGATGTACCGGCCGCATTTGAAGGGTCGTGGCAGAAAAGTGAGAAAGTGGATCGAACGGGGGGCTATTGGTTGTCACAGGTGAATACGGCCGTTTCCACCGACAACGCAACCTGTTTCCAAAATGGCTTGTGTGTGGTATCGGCCGAATATGATCCGGAAACAGGGGTTTTGGTATTGGGCTGGTGGGCGGAGCGGCCATTAGACCTGCCTCCTTTCCAACTCATCAGCAACCCACCGCCGCCAGGAATAGATACACGCCCCCGGCTGAGTGTATTCGCCCAGCTTTTGGATGCCGAGGGCAACTTCATGACGGGGGATGATGGCTTGTGGGTTGACCCTTACAGTGTGCAGCCAGGAGATATTTTTTTGCAGCAACATTATTTGAATTTGCCTGGAAAGATGGATTCGGCCGTCATTGCTTTTGGTTTATATGATCCCCTGCTGGAAACGCGAATTTTGACGGATGACGGCCGTGATCATATAACGCTGGAAATTAGGTAGTGGGTAGTGGTTGGTACAAACCACCAGCCACCAGCCACCAACTATTTGGAGATTAGAGTTTGGAGATTGTGCGGGAAGCGGCGCGAGACGGCCGTAGACAAATAACCATCATAGTAGTTGCCTTCATTTTACTGGCCTTTGCCGCCAGCGTCATAAACCCTTTGCACGAGGCCACAGATGAACTACGCCATTACCGTTTTGTGCAGCATATTGTCCAACTTCGCCGGCTGCCGGTACAGGGGGAGATGGCTTGCCAGGCACAAGGACATCACCCACCGCTGTTTTATCTGTTGGGGACGCTGGCTACATTTTGGATTGATACGGGGCAGGATGTTTGTTATGAACCGCCTACCAACCCCTTTTGGCAATACCGTTATTGGGAAGTGGGTAACGATAATAAAAACCTGTACATGCCCCGGTCAGACGCAGCCTTTCCCTGGTCTGGCGAAGCGTTAGCCGCCCATCTGGTACGCGGCGTCAACATTCTGTTGGGGGCATTGACCGTTTTGTTAACCTGGCTCATGGCACGGGTGATTTGGCTGAAACGGCCGTCAATCGCTCTCGGCACGGCCGCATTTGTCGCCTTTAACCCTATGTTTGTTTTCATGTCGGGGGCTATTAACAATGATGTGATTGCGGCCTTGGGGGGTACGGCCGTGCTGCTGGCCTGCATTGTTCTGGTGAAAGAGCCGGACGGGTTAAGTCGCAAATGGGGTGTGGCGCTGGGTTTGCTTTACGGGCTGGCTTTGATGAGCAAGTTTAACTTAGCGCCGCTGGGATTGTTGATTGGACTGGCAGTGACATTTACAGCTTGGCAAAAAAAGCAGTGGCGATTGTGGTTGGAAGTGGCGTTGTTGTCGTTGGGTACGGTCGCAATGATAGCCGGTTGGTGGTTTGTCCGAAACCAAATGCTTTACGGCGAACCGACCGGCTTCCAACGCTTAACCGAATTGTGGGGCAAACGCAACCCAGCCGAAAGTGTGAGACTAGCTATTTACGAGCTGCCTTACACCTGGACAAGTTTGTGGGGCCGGTTTGGCTACGGGCAAATCCCCCTACCTGAACCGATCTACATTGGGTTACGCTGGCTGGTAGGCGTGGGACTGTTGGGCTTGATTGTACCCATTGCACAGCGTCAGTGGGATGAATTACGGCCGATCGGCATCCCCCTTGTTTTGCTGGCTTTAGATGTACTTTTATTTTTTGGCGTCCTATTCAACTATCTACTAGTCAGTCCGGCGGGGGCGATGGGCCGCTTTTTTTTCCCGGCTCTGCCCGCATTAGCCATCCTCACTTTCTACGGCCTAAGCCGCTGGCTAGATTTGGCAAAGGCAAAATTACCAATCACAAAACTAGCCTGGGCTACGAATATTCTATTAGCCGGATTAACAATTGTGACTTTATGGGGATATTTGCAGCCAGCCTATGCCCGACCGTCATCATTTACAATAGACACAGTCGTACCCCACCCCACCAATGCCCAATTTGACAATCTGGTAAAGTTGCGTGGCTATGATGTGAACACAACGGCCGTGCAGCCAGGAGATGTGCTAGA
>JAAEOP010001208.1 GCA_024223125.1 Chloroflexota bacterium | reverse complement strand
CTGAGCCGTGGTCAGAGGGAAAATGGCGTAAGCTTGAAAACCTTCAGCCAGCATGATAGATCGCAGGGCATCAGTACGGTCGTCTTGAGCCACATCGTTAATGATGAGCGGTTCTGTTTGTTCCCACAGTTGATGGCTGGGTGTCTGGAGGGCTTGATGACGAATGGCCTGAATATATGTTTCTGATAACCCTTCGGCCGCGGCGCAAATAGCTTCTGAACTATTTTGATTGTAGAGAAAAATCGCCACCCGGTCAGCTTGCAGCGTCTGGCGAGCGGCCGTGATAATGATTGTCCATAATTCTGCCAATGTGCGAGCAGCCAACAAGGATTGGGCCGTTTCCATGAGTATTTGATATGGTAGCACAGTTTTATTTAGGTCACTGTTAATAAGTTTGTTCATTTTGGAAAAAGGTTAATCCAAACTACCTGTGTAAGCAACGGCTCTGATGGCAAATAAAGTTAACTCTTGCACGGCCGTATTCGCTTCCACATCTGGTTCAGGATGAGTAAGTAGATTCAGCACCACCTCGTCAAAAGCGCCAGCAAAGGCTTCGGCAATACGATGACAATTTTGCGGGGGAATAGTCCCCTGTGACAAAGCAGTCTCTAACGGCCGCTGCCAGACAGCTACCAGTCGCCCTCTAAACTCTGCCCGCCGGGTAGTTAACGAAGGCACAGCCCCAACCCCGCCTACCAACAGCAAGTGAACGACGGCCGGTTCATACATAGCAATATTCACGTAAGCCCGAATCCCTTTTTGCAATTGATGGGGTAAGGTGACCCGTGTTTTTACAGCCTGATCAATTGCTTGCAGCAAAAAATCGGCTGTTTCCTCATACAAATGTACAAATAAGGATTCTTTATCGGGAAAGTAGAAGTAAAATGTGCCAATAGCTACATCCGCATCACGGACAATATCCCGTACTGTGGCGGCATAATATCCCTTTTCGGCAAAGACGCGCATAGCCGCTTTCATCATCACCGTCCGTTTGGCATCTTTTTTCTGCCGGGTACTACCTATGTTATGATACGACATAACCTGTTTACCTTAAAGGTTATCCGCTTCAAAGTCTCCGGTATTCTAAAGTGCCGGGGACTTGAGGGATTTGAAGGATAAACTCATGGCTCTACAATCACTTACCATGACCTTACATAAAGATACGCATTCCCCTCTTTATTTGCAAGTATACACTCAAATCAGGGAGCAGATTTTGCATGGGCAGCTTCAATCAGAGGAACAATTACCCCCCAGCCGGCATCTAGCCAGGGCGTTGGGTGTCGCTCGAATTACGATAACTCAAGCATATGAACTGTTAACGGCCGAAGGATTTGTGCAATCTCGTCAAGGAGCAGGGACGTTTGTGACTGCTAATCTGCTACCGCTATCTGACCACACAGCCGTCTACCAACCCACCCTTTCCTCCTGGGGCCAACGAGTTATGGAGACGGCGCCTAAAGGAGGGCGCACGGCCGTTAAACCAGAGATTGATTTTGGGTTCGGCCGTTCCTTCCCCCACATCTTCCCCTACGACATTTGGCGGCGGCTGTTGGCCCGCTACCTGAGTACCGACGATGTGATGCTTTCCCGCTATGGCTCTGTG
>JAAEOP010001207.1 GCA_024223125.1 Chloroflexota bacterium | reverse complement strand
CCCCTTTCCAGGCAGAAAAACGATAATCCTTTTTTGATCACAACCGGGGCCAGCTTTGGCGCGTACCATGCTGTTAACTTTGCGCTGCGGCAACCGCATCTGGTCGGCCGTACCATCGGCATGAGCGGCATCTACGACATTTCCCGCTGGACAGACGGGTATAGCGGCGAGGAAGTGTATGCCAATAATCCCTGCTGGTTTATTCCCCAGGAACATGATGGAGAACGACTGGATGCGCTGCGACGTATGGATATTATTCTGGCAGTGGGACGAGATGATACTCTTCGTGACAACAATGAATTGCTCTCTCGGCAGTTGTGGGAAAAGGATATAGGCAATGCCTTACGCATCTGGGATGGCTGGTCGCATGATTGGCCGTACTGGCTGCAGATGATTCAGATGTATATTGGCGGACACGACTGAGAGTTTGCAAGTGGCAAGTGGCGCTAAGGATAATATTTTATGAATAAGAATGCTCAAAGCTCTGCTCAAAAACACTCAAATGATATTTCAGGGATTTCTGCTGTTACGATCAAAGGGTATAAATCCATCTTTGAAGAGCGTACTGTGGAGATTCGCCCATTAACTGTTCTTGCCGGCGCTAATAGCTCAGGTAAGTCAAGTATTATGCAACCTTTGCTTTTACTTAAACAAACGCTGGAATCTGCATATGATCCCGGTTCACTTTTGCTTGACGGTCCTAATGTTCGAATAACCTCAACTCGACAAATACTGTCTCGCGCAAAAGAAAATGTAGCTAAGGAATTTAGCATCAAAATCTCATCTTCTGAACCAAAGAGCTTTGTGAATGATGTCAAAGTTACCTTTAGTAAAATCCCTGGACAAGGGTTTGAAACAGCGAAGGTGGATTACGGTATAGAAGATATCAACATTGAATTGCGTCCAGGCGTGTTAAGCCAACAGCAGAAAAATGAATTAATGGAGAAACTCGACAAGCTATCTAGCGCTAATCCATTAGTACGAATGGCAAAAAACATGGAGGCGGCAGATTGGGTTGTTGAAAGCAAGAGATGTTTTCTATATCTAAAGTTCAGGCCTGAAGATACCCCTGCAAATATAATCTTGTCAGCAACTGCCTTTTCTTCTGCCGACTTTGAAAATCGTATCCAAAAGCTTATACATGTACCAGGGCTTAGGGGAAATCCGGAGCGTACCTATAAAGTCACGGCCGTTGGAAATAAATTTCCGGGCACGTTCGAAAATTATGTAGCCAGCATCGTGCATCATTGGCAGAATACACAAAAGCCTCAGCTTTCAGAGCTTATTAATGACTTATATTTGCTTAGATTGACTGGAAAAATAACAGCGCAACGAGTAGATGACACACAAGTAGAACTGCTTGTAGGACGACTACCCACAAATGGTAAAAGCGACACCCAAGACATGGTTAGCATCGCTGATGTTGGTTTTGGCGTTTCTCAGGTTCTTCCTGTTTTAGTCAGCTTACATGTAGCTAGGCCAGACCAACTTGTATATTTGGAAGAGCCTGAAATTCACCTTCACCCACAAGCACAATTCTCGTTGGCTCAAATTCTAGTAGACGCTGTACATAGAGGGGTACGCATTGTCGTAGAGACACATAGTTCATTGCTCCTACAAGGCATACAGGCGTTGATAGCCGAAGGGGACGTGAATCCATCTGATGTCAATCTACTTTGGTTCCAGAGAAGAACAGATGGCGTTACAGATGTTTTTAATGCTGAACCGGATGACGCTGGAGCATACGGCGACTGGCCAGTAGATTTTGCGAATGTTGAATTGGATGCCCAAAGTCGGTATATGGATGCTGCAGAAAAGCAATTATTGGGAATCAAATGACAAAACGCCCTTCAAAAAAACTTGTCATTGACGCCTCCGTAGCCAGAGCCGCTGGTGAAGAATCGGCTACGCATTTGGTTTCTAAACAATGTCGTGACTTCTTAAAAGCAGTTCTGGATATTTGTCATCATATTATTTTTACCCCGGATATTTCTGAGGAATGGAAAAAGCATAAATCAAACTTTTCTCATAGATGGCTCAGTTCAATGTATGCTCGCAAGAAAGTATTTAGGTTGCAAGAAGTTGGAATTGATCTGTCTGCTACAGCTCAGGATGGGGCTAACAATTCAACTCAGGAAATGGCGATGCTCAAAGATATTTGCTTGCTGGAGGCGGCTCTGTCATCTGATTTTATTGTCGTATCGTTAGATGATACGGTAAAAGTTCTTTTTTCTGAGTTGGCAGCGCAAACGACAGAAATCAAAGAGGTCATGTGGATAAACCCGACTGTAAATTTTGATGTTCATGTCATTTGGTTGGGTGAGGGCGCTCCAATAGATAGTCAGCAGAAACTTTAATGACAAGTTGCCTAATAATAAGGAAAGGAGTGTAGACGAATGAGTTTGAAGATTGGTTTGATGGTGGGGATGGAATGGTCGTGGCCGCCGGCGTTTATTGAGGAAGTGAATAAACGGGAGGTTGGCGTCACGGCCGAGTTTGTGAATATTGGCGGCACGAAGATGGCTGAAGCGGCCGAATATGCCGTCATTATAGATCGGATTTCGCATGAAGTGCCTTATTATCGCTCGTATCTGAAGAATGCAATGCTGCAAGGGACGCATGTGATCAACAATCCGTTTATGTGGACGGCCGATGACAAATTCTTCGGCGCGTCGTTGATCACAAAATTGGGTATTGCCAGCCCGAAGACGGCCGTGTTGCCCAACAAAGAGTACATCCCCGGTATTGATCACGAAAAAAGTTTACGCAATCTACAATTCCCAATGCCCTGGGAAGAATTGGCGGAATACGTAGGCGGTTTCCCTTGTGTTCTTAAAGACGCCCACGGCGGCGGCTGGAAAGAAGTGTACATCTGCCAAACTTATGAAGATTTGTGGCGCAGCTATGATCAATCCGGTTTGCTGACGATGGTGCTGCAAGAGTTCATCCATTGGGATCAATACATACGCTGTATGGTGTTGGGGCAAGAAGAGGTGTTGGTGATGGATTATGACCCTAACGCTCGCCGCTACAGCCACCCCAATCTGGCGCCGGAATTGTATCAACGGATTGTAGACGATTGTGTCAAGCTGTGCCGCGCTTTTGGGTATGATATGAACACCTGCGAATTTGCCGTACGCGATGGCATCCCTTACGCCATTGATTTTATGAACCCGGCGCCCGACATGGATGCGAACTCCTTGGGGTATGAATTCCATCGTTGGTGTGTGGAGCATATGACTGATTTGTGTATCCGGCTGGCGCAGGAACCACGACCGCAGGTAGATAAACTGCGTTGGAGCAAGTTGTTTTGATGAGGAATGTATGTCCTTAAAAAAAGCCATCCGAACCTACCACGACCTCTTAACCGAAGATCTGGCGCAAGAGTCGCAAGCACAGTTAACTGAGCAGATGAAGATGCGCGGGCTATATTTTGGCGACCGTCCTTTGTGTACCGTCCTGCGACCCCGTTTTCTGCTGCCAAATCAGTACAATTTTTTGCGGCAGGCGATACGGCCGTTGCTCTCCGCCTTCGAGAAAATTTCTAGCCTGGCTGTGCAAGATGCCGAATTTTGCGATCAATTTGGTCTGCTGGATTGGGAAAAGGAACTGGTGCAGCAAGACCCCGGCTATAAAGGACACACCCCGCTCACCCGGCTAGATGCGTTTTACGTCACCGACACGGGAGAGTTGAAATTTACGGAATATAATGCTGAAGTGCCGGCCGCTTCTGCGTACAATGATGTGTTGAATGAGGTCTTTTATGGCCTGCCGGTGATGGGGATGTTTTCGCGGCAGTATCAGATACGGCCGCTGCCCACCCGTCATGCCGTGCTTCATGTCCTCATGCGGGCCTTCCATCGCTGGGGCGGTACAGGCAAACCCAACATCGCCATCCTGGATTGGAATGAAGTGCCCACCCGCAGCGAATTTGAACTGTTTATGCAATATTTTGCCAGCCAGGGTTTGCAGGCCAAAATTGTAGACCCGCGTGAAGTTGAGCTTGTGAACGGCCGTCTGCGCCACGAAGATTTTGAAATTGACCTCATCTACAAACGGGTTCTCATTACCGAGTTGATCGAGCGGGGCGGCCTAGATCAACCTGTGGTCAATGCAGTACGGGATGGATCTGTCTGTATGGTTAACCCCTGGCGCTGCAAAATTTTGTACAAGAAGATGAGTCTGGCTGTGTTAAGCGATGAGCGGAATACCCATTTGTTTGATGCGAGAGAAACGGCCGCTATCAAAGCACACATTCCCTGGACGCGCACCGTCGAAGAACGCAAAACCAGCTACGGCGGTCTGCCCATTGACCTCATCCCTTTCATGCACAAATACAAAGACCAACTGGTGCTAAAGCCTAACGATGATTATGGCGGGCACGGCATTGTGCTGGGCTGGCAAACCAACACCAGCGGTTGGGAGCAAGCGGTACAAGACGCTCTCAACTCTCCTTATATCGTGCAAGAACGGATACTCATCCCTACCGAACCGTACCCCAGCATTGTAGATGGCAGCCTGCACATATTTGAGCGCCTGTTGGACACCGCTCCCTTTATTTTTCATGGCAGTTATGTAGATGGATGCCTCACCCGTCTCTCCACCGATCCCCTGCTCAACGTATCTGCCGGGGGTGGTTCCACCGTGCCCACTTTTGTTGTGGAGAAAAGATAAAGGATGCAACAGATGACCGATGACGGACGACGGTCAACTGTCGTCCGTCATACAAAAAGGGGATTCCCATGGTTCGCGTATCTGTAATGTACCCTAAAACAGAAGAGAGTACCTTTGACCTGGATTATTATTTAGAAACGCATGTGGCGTTTTAGAAACGGCGTAGGATAAGGCAACCAACCCTTTGCCGATCGGTTAACTGTATAACGTTCTCCATCACTTGATCGTCATTCATGATTTCTCCCTCTAAAAAATAAGTTTTGCTCGATTATCACAAATATAGTTAGATACCTGATGCGATACATTACCGTTCACAGCCCCATGTAAATGCAGACAAATTCTCCTCCTGGTAAAGAAGCTAAACAGATACTCTTTTGATTATGATACGGCCGCAACAAAAACTCAAGCTATTCTTCAATTACGGCCGTCAACGCCCCCGTCACCAATTCATCAGCCAATTCCACTTCTTCGGCATTAATGAGGACGACAACAGTTGTGTCCCGGTCAGGCAAAAACCACATCTGGCTGGTGAAGCCGGTGGCAACGCTGGCGTAACCCCACATCTCCCCCCATTCCGAATGGCGGCGCATGATGCCCAGGCCGTATTCATCCCCGTTGGGCATGGGGACGGTAGCCAGCGTTTGTTCACGGCCGTCGTCCCCCGGCAGCGTTCGTTCATACAAAGCGGTTGCAAACACCCCCAAATCAATGGCGTTAGAAATGAGTCCAAGATCGCCCAGGCCACGGCCGTCGTCATAAGACAGCAAGCTTTCCACTGTGCCATCCCCGTCAATATCTCCGTAGCCGCCAATATGCCCGCCGGTTGTACGGGCAATCGGTTCCAGATACGTGTCGGGCATATCCACCCGGTCTAGGATGCGATCTCTTAACTCATCCGACAATTCTTCTTCCAGCGCCGTATTTAGAATCATTTGCAGCAGGATGGTGTTGCTGTTGGAATAATGGAATGTTTCGCCGGGCACGGCCGTTGGCGGCAGATCATACGCATAAACAATCACCTCATCAGGCTGCCAACCCCGTTTTTCTTGGGTTAACACCGCCTCCCAAAAGGCGGGATTGTCCCGGTAATCGACAATGCCACTGGTCATATTTAGCAGTTGGCGGATGGTGATTTGTTCACTGTGGGGAATGTGGGCGGCCGTGTCGGGTAAATGTTGGGCCAGGGTATCATCCAGGCTCAATTTCCCCTCAGTGACCATTTGGATGACTAAAGTGCTGATGAATGTCTTGGTTAGTCCTCCTATGCGGAAATGGTTAACAGTGCGGGCGGCCGTTGGCTCCTCCCAATCAGAAAGACCACCGGCAAAAATTTGTTCCCCTATACGGCCGTTTCTAACCAACAACACCACACCCGGCCCATCATCAGCTACCTGCTCGTCCATCACCTGACTTAAAGCATCGTAAGCTGCCCGCTGCTGCTGGCAAGCTGTACCCAATAAAACAAAAATCAATAACCCAATTTTGAACCATGTTCGTTTCATGCTGCTACCACCTTCTTTTGAATTTAGGGAATTGTATGGGTTCGGTGAGGAGCTGATCAATTATCTTTGACGGTAATTCCCTATGCTATTCGTCATGGGAATGTTTCCCTTTGTTTTTTGCTCTGTCGTATCAGTCGTCTATGCTGGCAAGTTCCCTCATGACAGCGGACATTCGCAGGTACTCTTTATTTTTGTTATAAACAGGGAATGCTGCGGATGTCACGGCCGTTATTCCGACGGATGATTCACCACTTACAAATACAGTATCCAAAGGAAGGGTGCGGCTTGTTAGCTGGTCACACCGGGCAGGCTACGCAGATTTACCCGGTTGACAACATATTGAAAAGCCCCAACGCCTATGAAATGGAGCCATTACAGCAAATAAGAGCGATGCTGATAATGGAGGAGCATGGGGATGAGTTAGTGGCTATTTACCATTCTCATCCCCAAGGGCCGTCTACGCCATCAGAGACAGATGTGGCTCAGGCTTATTACCCGGATGCAGTTTATTTGATTGTCTCACTGTACAACTTTGATGAGCCAGAAGTGAGAGGATTTAGAATTGTAGACGGCCGTGTGACCGAGGTTTTAATTATTGTAGAGTAACCTTGTGTTTAGGACTGTGTTTAATAGTCAGACACAAGAGAAATGAAATCACTTAGTTGGCCGTAGACACAGGCTCAAACAGGCAAGCAGAGGAAGCATATGGAGAATATTGTTTATTTTGTATTAGCGGCGCTTATTGGTTATATCTGTGGGGCCATCCCCTTTGGGTTTATTTATGTTTACTGGCGTGAGGGCGTTGATTTGCGTGGCGTGGGTAGTGGGCGCACGGGCGGCACCAATTCGCTGCGGGCGGCTGGTTTGGGTGTTGGTATCGTCACCACCATTAGCGATGTCTTGAAAGGGTTCGCGGCCGTGTGGCTCTCGCGCTACTTTTTGGGGGACGGCGTTGGCGAAACGTTAATCCCCTGGCTTTCAGTGACGGCCGGCGCCTTTTCTGTGATTGGGCATAACTGGTCCGTATTCTTGAAGTGGCGGGGCGGCGCCGGCACAGGGCCAAATGTGGGTTGGGCAACGGCCGTGTGGCTGCCCATGCTCCCTATTGCCGCCGTCGTGATGTTATTGATGATGTTGGGTGTAGGCATGGCCTCAGTTGCCTCTATAACAATGGGAGCCATCATCCCCATCATGTTCATCATCTTATATTTCAGCGGCGTCCCCATTTATTCAGAAACAATGGCCTACATGGTGGGCGGTCTGACCACACTTTCCATTGTCGTCTGGGCGCTGCGTCCCAATATCAAACGTCTAATGGCCGGCAATGAACGAGTGGTTGGCCCCCGCGCCAAACGAATCCAAAAGAAAGAAGAAGCCCAAGCAAGAGTAAAAGAACCAAGTTAGATATGTAAGGTAATCGTTAAAAACTATCCCCACCCCCATAGTGAGGAAGTGGTGGTTGTTGAAGGGCAATATATTGAAATCTAATGGCTGTTTCGAGTAAGCTAACATTGCCTAAGTTGGTACCGTTGAAAATTGTGCCATCTTCTCCTCGCTAGAGGAAACGGCCGTTCCCTCCACCCACGTAAACCGGCCCTGCAACCGAATATCGCGGGATGATCGGCCCACCTTGAGTTCAAATTGACCCGACTCCGTCACCCAATCGTGGACGGCCGTATCATAAAATGCCAATCTCTGATGATCTAATTCTAGCGTAACTGTTTTGGTCTCCCCTGGTTCCAGCCTGACTTTGGCGAACGCTTTTAGCTCCTGGAACGGCAGTGCCATTCTCGCTTGCTCATCACACACATAAAGCTGCACCACCTCCTGCCCAATGCGAGCGCCTGTGTTCGTCACATCTACGCTTACCAGAATCTGATCACCAGGCCCAAACGAGTCTCCATTTAGCTGTAAATTATTGTAAGCAAACGTCGTATAAGACAGCCCATGTCCAAAGGGGAACAGCGGCACAATCCCTTTCTTGTCGTAATAACGGTAGCCGACAAAAATACCTTCGCCGTACAGTACACGATCGTTTTCACCTGGATAGTTGATGAACGCCGGATTATCCTCCAGCCGCTGCGGCAGCGTGATGGGCAGTTTGCCCGATGGGTTCACATCGCCAAACAACACATCTGCCAGTGCATTTCCACTCTCCTGTCCTAGATACCACGATTGCAGCGCCGCTGGCACATCTGCCAACCAAGGCATGATTACTGGCGAACCAACATTGAGAATCACTACTGTGTTTGGATTTACGGCCGCGACGCGGGCAATTAACTCGTTTTGCTGACCAACCAACGCCATGTCTGGGCGGTCAAATCCTTCACTTTCCCACTCATGGGTAAGACCGGCCACCACAATCGCCACATCCGATTGCGCCGCCAGATCAACAGCCGCCTGAATTGGATCTTCAGCCACAGTGAGCGGGCAGCCAAGACGCACCATCCGCCAGGGGGCTGTCGGGTTTGTGCTATATTCCACCACCAACTGATAGGGTTGTCCAGCAGATAGCTCCAACGTTACAGATCCAGACAGCTCGCTATTAGATGGATTATCACGCCAGTTGTCGATTTGCACCACGCCATCCAGCAAAAGGCGACTTCTGCCGACGCCAGCCAATTGCAGATCGTATGACCGGCTATCGGGTACGGTCAGTATGCCGCTTAGCCGCAGCGAAAAGTTGGTTGGATCGACATACGGATTAATAGTGCCAAACCAGGAGAGGAACGTTTTGCGAATAACGGCCGTCTTTGTCGCCACCCCCGCCAGTTCCAAATTGTCGAAATATTCCAGCGTAAGGCCATTTGTTTGTCCATCAACGGCCGTTACCCAGCCCATATCCAGTAACGGCGGTCGACGGTGTATTGGTGTGCCAATTTCGTAGGAGACCGTCGCTTGTGTACCCACTCGATTTTGAATGCCTTCTAACGGCGAAATTGCATAGTGCGGATTCACGGCCGAACTACCGCCGCCCATGATTTGCGCCCATTTTGCATTTTCACCGATGACGGCAATCGTTTTCACCTGCTCCAAATCGAGTGGCAGTATCTGGTTTTCATTTTTTAACAGCACAATCGCTTCGGCAGCCACTTGCCGCGCCAATGCCCGGTCTGCCGGATTGTCATTCGACGTTTCCGGTTTGAAGCCAGGATTGTCAAAAGCGCCAACCCGGTCAATCAGCCGCAGCAACCGTCGCACTTTGTCATCCACCATGGCCTCATCCAGTTCTCCGGATTCAACGGCCGCAACCACAATGTCCGCCGCCATAAACCGCCCCGGCCCTGGCATCTCCAGGTCCAGCCCACCAGCAGACACGCCGCTGCTGTAAGTGCCGTACCAATCTGAGATGACTGCGCCATCATATGCCCATTTTTCCTTGAGAATATCGCGCAGCAAGACATCGTTTTCGCTGGCATGGACGCCATTGATACGATTATAGGCACTCATGATACTCCAGGGGTTGGCCTGCTGTATGACGATGCGAAATGGCTCTAAATAGATTTCGTGCAACGGCCGTTCCGCCACTTCCGAACTGATCGAAAATCGCTCAAACTCCTGATCATTGGTCACAAAATGCTTGATGCAGGCCGACACACCCTCGTTTTGCAGCCCGATGATGTAGGCTGCTGCCATCATACCGCTCAAGAATGGGTCTTCGGCAAAACATTCAAAGTTGCGCCCGGCTATTGGCGTGCGCTGGATATTTACCGTTGGGGCCAGCAGCACGTGTGCGCTTTTGGCCTTCGCTTCACCAGCCAATGCCGCACCCACCCGTTTAATCAAATCCAGATTCCACGTCGCGCCCATCGCCACGCCCACCGGAAAACAAATAGATGTCGGTCCGATAATATCATCAACCCCACGCGCTCCGTTCGGGCCATCCGTCAGCTTAATCGCCGGAATGCCTAGCCGTTCCACCGGAACCGTGTGCCACATACCTACCCCGGCCAACATTGATGCCTTTTCCACCAGGGTCATCTGGTCGATCAGTTTGTCAAATTTCTTTTCCATGCTGTTTTCTCTCAAAAAAAGTTGTTGATGAAAATAGTTCAGTCTAGGAAATTGAACCATTTCTGATATTAATATTAAATGGATACCGTGATGCGCACCAGTTGCACTTGCCCGTCGCGGTTCAAAATGTGTTGGGTCGCTACGGCCGTCAGGCAGTTGCCCAATATGGTTGCAGAACGACCGTTTCTATCAATCACATCTATTTGTTCATTGTCACCCCGTGTGTACACAATCGGTGTCTGGCAAATAGTAAACGCCAACGAGTCCGGCGGCAGCAATATAGTTTGCATTTCACCAGCAATGTCAACATAACTGAAATCGCCAGCCAGCGGCAAAAATTCGTCAGACCGCAGCAGCAGCGGGGCAAAATAGAGCATGCCCCGTTGTACCGATACCCCCAATTCGCCCCATCGAGTCAGAATTTCTTCCTTCACCTGCCCAGTCATGCCCGGCTGCCGCGCCCCGCTGCCCATCGGGGTATGCGAGTAGGGATCGGTAGGAAATGCACCGTAAACATCCGGCGTTTTGTTGAAACCTATCCCCGCTCGAATATCGTAATAAGCAGCGGCCAAAGCGTCGGAAACGGCCGTATCCACTCCTTCGCCCACTGACTGCTGATAACATTCCTGTGCCGCCAACAGCAGCTTAGAAATCATATGCCAATAAATGCTGCCCAATCCTTCATAAGCAAAAAACGTGCCAGAACGACCGGTGGAGGCGCGATGGTTAAATGTTGTTTCAAACAGGTCCAGGATAAAGGTGCGTTCAGCATCAACTAAATCAGCATAAACAGGCTCTTTAGCCAGGGTATCCAGGGTTTGGGCAACGTCATCGGCATTACGGAAACGGCCGTTAAAATGAAACATCCTCACCTCATCCTGAATCAGTAAGCGCACATCCCCCGCTGCTGCGAGTGTCTCCACTAGCCTGGAATTGGCTACCTGCGCGGCCGTGACATTATTCTTCTGCCGGAAACCGGGCAAGCGGCGGTTCGGATAGAGCATGTACGAGTGCTGGTCGGCGCGGTACAAATCACTGTGACGCAAATTGTGCAACAGCAGCAACGCCTCCGCCGGGGTCAACATACCTGACGACAACAGCGCTACCTGTCCTTCCAACATCAAATACAGATTTTCGACAATTGCACCCTTCCCACCCAATCGTAAAATATTGTAACTATGCATCAGCCCGTCCGGCCGCCAATTGACTCGCAGGGTTTGTTCAATATAGGTTTGGGTCAGCGTCAGAAAATCACACAACGCCGCCATCTTGATCTTCGTATGGTCCGCAGGGATGCCGTCCTGATAAATCGTCGTGCGATAAACGGTAACGGCCGTTCCCAACTCATCCATAATGTCTCGTCGCGCCTCATCGGTAAAACCAATTTCCAAATAGGGTTGATAGGCGCTAAAAATGGCTTGTACCTCTGTAAAAAGAGCGGCAACGGCCGTATTCACCACAAACGTTCCTCCTCCTCCGCTAACATCAGCCAACTGCGCTTGCCAAAAAGCGATAAAGCGGCGCAGGTAAGCCACCGTTACCACAGACAGCCCCTTGCCCACCAGCACATTATTGGCGTCATTCCACTCCGGCCGCTGCGTGTTCATCCAGATGCCGCCCTCCGGCACAAGGTTGGTCAGCTTGGCCAGCAGCAGCACCAGCAGCTTTTCCACCATCGTCACATGAATCACGCCGCCATCAGCATCACGTAGTAAACGGCCGTCTGTGCCCAGCGTGGAAACGGCCGTTTCTGACTCCTTTTGCCGCGCCCAATCAAAATCAATCGTATTAGACCAATCGACTAGCATCTCCTCGTAGGAACGCAGCCGGTAAGGCACATCAGCATAAGCAAAGATAGGACGATTCCACAATTGAGACAGCATACCGGGATGCACCTGTTCCGCGATCTCCAGTAGCTTTTGCAGGTAGATAATCTGGTGATCGCTCCAATAACCGATGTTCGACCACGCATTGTCCGGCTCCGGAACCTCCCACTCGATACCGTCCCGCGTTACCCGGTACGGATTGTAGCCATCGGCCGTCGTCGCATTCAGAAATTTGACAATGGTCCCCTTAGTATATGCGGGAAAAGAGAGAAGCAACGGCTCCCAATTTTGAAAAATGTCACGCCAGTTGCCCTGGTAATCCAGCCGAGGCGACCCATCCAGTTTTTTCAGATTGATGGAAAAACGGTTCCAGGGACGGCTGGGGTCACCGTGCCGTCGGCTAAAAGTGAGCGGTAGGTATTCGTAGCAGAGGCGAATCAGATCAGCCGCGTCTGTATCCGCAGCCCGCGCATACAGGTCATGGATGTGTATCTGCGGCGGCAGATTGGCAAACCATTCAGCATGTGCGTTCAACACAGCGCGATTGCGAACCTGCATAAAATCGAGCAGGTCATCTCGATTTGCTTGATACCCATCAGCCAAGATACCACCACGCATGATGTTAAAAAGGACATTGGTAAAATGATGCACCGTTGTGTTTTTTTGTGCCGAAAGCTGTAACCCATCGGCAGCGGCCACGTAGCGCACCAGATCGGCCGTACCCTGGTCAATGTCTGCCTCAATTTCCTGTTCGATGGCCGCCCGATCCTGCTGCAAGAACCGTATCAGTCGCGTTACGGTCGAGCTGGTCTGATTCACGTCGGCGACGATGTGCCACTGTCTTGGCTCCCCCGGTGGCAGATCAAAGGTGGAAGTAACGAGGTATGCCCCCGCTTTGCCGCAAATGTCTTGCTCCGGGGTGAGGGAACGGCCGTAACGAAACCAATCCATCTGCTCCGTGCCAAGTAGGTGAACGGGATTGTCCAGCCCCACCTGCCACGCCACCGTCGCTTTCAGCGATTCGCTCGGTTCAGCGCGGTCAGTAAGCGTGGCGCTGAGGGCAAAAATGCCCAGTCCGGTGTCTGGTTCCAACTCGTTCCGCTTGTAGGCATGAAGTAAGCTGCTCATCATCGTTTGCAGCGCCATCGTTGCGCCGTAGGGCAGCAGATTTTGCAGCCCATCGAGCAGATCGATCTGGCACACATCCTCGCTGCTGTTTTGCAGCCAACAACTGCGAATAAAGCCAAATCGATCACCCGTACGCCACGCAGTACGCAGCGTCAGGCATAAATCGTGGTTCACTTCCTCAAAAACGAGCTTGTTACCATGGCTGTTTTTGTAAAGATGACGTTCGATGTGATAGATACCAGCGTAGCGATCAGAAAATGGCTCCCAGAGATAAAAACGGCCGTTTCTCAGCACCCGTAATATTGTTTTACTGCCAGTCTGTTCATTGTGCGCCGTAATCTTATCCTCGGTTTCGTAGGGGAATAACGCCGACTCGGCGTTGGTGCGTCCGGCCGTTAGTCCACCCGTGCTGGCAATAAACAGCCAATGGTCGGCGCTGCTGACCAGGCTCATAAAGAAAGGCGGCATCTGATCATAATGAGTGATGCGGTAATAACTTTCATCCATAAGTTGAATGTAGCTGCCGGTGACAGGCTGTGCTTCTCTGAAGAATGGCGTGCGGCCAACCAGGATATTCGTGTCAATGTTGGTCATTAGGATAGCTGAGGCGACAGTCACTTTGGAAGTGACTGTCGCCTTTAGAATTTGTCTATTACCCTATGGTTTCATGGTAATTGGGAGGTAGAGTATATAAGCAGCGTCAATAATATCTAGCTCCAGATATACCCGATCCAGGTAGAATTGCCTGTTGGCGCTGTCGGGAAGTTGGAAGCCATAACCCCAAACTTCGCTCAACGTTAGTCCGTCATCCGGCACGTTCACAGGCTGTTCTGCGCTGCGTGTGAAGTCTTCGAATGGCAAACTGATTTTCTGCCAGCCTAGGTAAGATGATCCATACCGCCTGTCGTCCGGCGTGCGGCCGCGGCTGATTCGTTCATTTGCATCTGTACATCTTCTGAAATAGCAAGATCGACGACATTGCCCCCCAGGTCACGCACCATTGCCGCCAACACATCAACATGTTGCGCCTCAATTTGCAGAAAGATAGCGGAACTGCTAGGTTGCATAGATTCTTCCACAACCTCTATTTTGTCTTTGCTAATACCTAAATCCAGCTTTTTGCCCAGTAATGCACCGGCCGCGGCGCCAAGTACAGCGCCACCGATCGGGCCGCCAAAAAAGAAACCAACCACAAAACCCAATATGCTGCCCCCGGCGGCCCCTTTGCCAACTGTTAGATCGGTCGTCTCATGCACTTTAACGTTGCCCTTCGCATTTTTTGAAACGATAACAGCATCATTTACTTTCAAACGTTGGGCATTTTCTAGTTGCTTAACACCTTTCAAAAAGGTGTCAGCTTTAGTCTCATCATCAAATGTAATTACAGCAATCGTACTAACACTCATAGCGACCTTCCTTCCTTCAAGATTTGAATATCAGTATTCAGTGTTCCATGTCCCGAACACTGAATACCGTTTACTTACTTTCCCTGACCGGTACTGCTTGCTTACAAATTATTTCTCAACGCCGGTGATTACCACACCTTGCATAAAGGCGCGTTGGGCAAAGAAAAACACAATCAAAGGAATAATGGCTGCTGTGAGCGATGCAGCTTGAATAAGGTTATCTTGCCCTTCGTACAAACCCTTAAACCCATTCAATCCCACCGTAATCGGATACAAATCCGGGTTGCCGGCCAGGTAAATTAAGGGACCAAAGAAGTCATTCCAGGCAAAGAAAAAGTGGAAGAGCGTTACCGCGATTAATGCCGGTTTTGCTTGTGGCAGCATAATTGACCAGAAGATGCGGAAGTGTCCTGCCCCATCAATCATGGCCGCTTCATCAAGCGCGCGTGGAATTCCGAGGTAGAACTGACGCAGTAAAAAGATGTTGTAGCCATTGGCAAAAAACTGCGGAATAATGAGCGGCCACCAGGTTCCTACCCAACCAACACGGTTAAAGAAAGCATAGGTTGGCACCAATGTGACCATCGGTGGCAAGATGATAGTTGCCATGACGACAAGGAAAAGGGTACCCTTGCCTGGAAAGGTGTAGCGGGCAAAACCATAAGCGACCAGAGCGGCAGAAGATACAGCCCCAATCGTACTGAGAACGGCATAGAAAACGGTGTTGCGTAGCAGCAGGGGAAAGTTAATCGTTTCCCACGCCTTGCCGTAATTTTCCCACACCGGATCCCAACTCCATACCTGGTCCAATGTACGCCAGCGCCCTTGCCATTCAATCAAACCGGCCTCCGGGTTGTTGGGATCGACAAATTCGCTGCTTTCGCGCCCTTTCTTCACCAATGCCCATTCTTCCTGGCGTGCCTGACCTTCAACGGGCACTTTATAAACATCATACTCTTTACCTTCATAGGTAAAGACGGCCGGCGATGCCGGATACCAGGGCGCGCCGGCGGTTGTGTTCTGTGTATCCGTCTTTAAGGATGTCACAATGCCGTAGAAAAGTGGTATAAGAAAGATGAACAAGATCAGCGTAGTTAAGCCAGTTACTAAAACGATGTTGATTCTGTTCCTAGCTTTGTTCGTAAGCCTGGGCTTAGGCGTTGCAGATAATGTAGCCATGATTTATCCTTCCTCACCGGCGTAGTAGACCCAGTAGCGGGCACTGCCAAAAAGCACAATGGTTAATACCAACGACACGATAAAAATGAGCCAGGCCAATGTGGCGCCATAACCCATGTTGAAGAAGCGGAAAGCCTGGTTGAAGAAATAGATGCCCACAAAGTTGGTTTTACCGTCGGGGAAACCACTGCCGCCATTAAGCACAAAAGGCACCAGGAAATATTGCATAAGCCCAATAACACCCAGCACAAGATTGTAGAAAATGACTGGCGAAATCATAGGGATAGTAATGCTGACGAGCTGGCGCCACCAGTTGGCGCCGTCGATCTCGGCCGCTTCGTACATTTCCGTAGGTACGCTTTGTAAACCAGCCAGAGTGATCATCATGGTGTTGCCGACGCCCCATAGACCAATGAAGGTTAGCGTGAAATAGATGAGGTTGGGGTTTGCCAACCAGCGTATGCCGTTGACGCCCACCGCTTCAATGCCAAAAACATTTTGCAAAATCACGTTGAACCAGCCGGTTTGTTCGTTGAGTACGCCGGTCCAAATGAGAACGGCCGCGACCAACGGAATCATCGTGGGCATGAAAAACATCGTTCTGAACAGCGCTTTGCCCCGTACGCTTTTGGAGTTCAATAAAACAGCCAACAGCAAGGCAAAGCCCATGCCGATTGGCAAAGAAATAAAGGCAAATAGGAATGTGACGCCAAACGACTCGTACACATTAGGATCGTCAAAAAGAGCGCGCTGCCAATTGGACAAACCAATAAATTGCGCGTCTTCCGGGTTTGCCAGGTTAAAATCCAGCATAGAAAAGCCAAATGAGGCCACAAAGGGGATAATGGTAAAAACCAGGATACCAAACAACCAGGGACTCAGGAAAAGCAATCCCCATTTGATCTGCTCACGTTCAATTCTGCCTCGTTTGGGCTTGACCTTAGCCGCCTGTTTGGTGGTTTCGGTTGCAACAGTTGCCATTTGTAACTCCTTCCTTCAAGGGTCAGGCGCTTGCGGTGAAATCATGTTCACCTAAACCTTGTTACCTACTTCTCAAGTTGTTGCAGTTCTATTGGCATTTTGTAGAGTATGTTGATTTGTGTCAGTATATGGAGGTATCCGCAACGGCCGCTTCCCACAACCGTTGCGGATACCGGAACATGAACACCTCATGCGTATTCATGTCCACAAAAGTTGACTATTCGTTACCGGCAGCATCATAGATTGCTTGCAAGTCCGTCACAAGCAGATCAAGTTCTGCCTCTAAATCTAGACCTGGTTCCTCGCCAACCTTGGTCCAAAACTCGTTGTAACGCTCATTGGCTTCTTGCGGGCTGGGCATGTAGCTCTCATGATTGGGATTGTCGGCATAGGCCATGCTGTCAACCACAACCTGCCAGTTGATATCTTCACCACCCGGCACGGTGTCGCCAAAGGTGTCAAAATAAACATCTTGCAGGCTGAGACGCGCCGGCATACCGCCGTACATGGTGGTCATTTCTTCCGCTTTTTCGCCCAAAAAGTAATCGAGTACCACAAATGCTTCTTCGGGGTGTTCACTACCTTTCATGATAGCAAAGGTGTCGGCATGCATTTTGGCTGTGATGGCGCCGTCGTAGGCCGGCACAGCGGCCGTGTCCCATTCAAAGTCAATATTGCCAATGCAGCAGCCGAGATACCAGAGATGCGTGTGCGCCATGGCCACATTACCGGACTCAAACCAGTTACCAGCGCCCAGAATATCGCTCTCTGCGTAAGGGCCACTGGGATAAAAGTAATCTGTCCACATACTATTTTGGAACCATTTAGCAGCTTCGCGCCAATGTTCCGGTACCTGCGCGTTGCCATCGTCATCTACCAGCGAGCCAGAGCCAAACAGCGTGGCAGCGCCGCGGAAATCTGTCCACTGCTCACCGTAGCCCCACTGTTCAATGCTGTCGGGGTCAAATTCAAGGCTGGTAACATCATTGCCATTGGCATCAACAGTCAACATTTTGGCAACTTCCGTCATTGTCTCAATGTTCCATTCCCCTTCGTTGCCATCAATATCAGTATAAGAGGCGCCATATTCTTGCGGCGGGTAAGGAATACCGGCCTCGTCAAACAATTCCTTGTTAAAAGATAGGAAGGAGGGAAAGATAGCAAATGGCAATCCTAATTGCCCTTCTGTCTTATCAACGTAGAACTGCACCAGACCAGGATCAAAGTCAGACAGGTCATAGCTGTTAGCTGTGAGTAAGTCGCTCAAATCGAGCCAGGCGCCGCGGAAGAAGTCGCGGCCACGAATTCCTACTGGGCCTACGATATCGGGTGCATTACCGGCCGCAATTTGTGTGGCCAATGTCGAATAGGCCTGGTCGGCATCAACGATTTCCAGCACTAATTCAACGTCATCATGTGAAGCATTAAAATCTTCGACAATTTTTTCTTGGGGGGCAAACATAGGTTCATCTGAACCGGCGCCCAAGCCAACGAACCAACGAATTTGGACTTTGTCACCCGATGCTTCTTCAGCTGGCGCTTCTTCTTCGGCTGCCGCTTCTTCGGCTGGCTCTTCGGCGGCTGGCTCTTCGGCGACAGGTTCTTCTGCCGATGATTCTTCTGTATCGGCAGATTGAGGTTCTTCAACGGCCGTTTCTTCTCCACCACCGCCACAAGCGACCATCAGCATACCGGCAATGATCAACAAACTAAACATAATAAATAATCTTGACTTTTTCATTAGGGTTCTCCTCTCTTTTGAAGGCTTTAAAAAGTGTAAAAATGTGGTTATGCAAAATATTTTGTGATTAATTCTTGTAGTTCTTCTCAGATCAACCACCTCCTTACAGTGTAGTGCCAGCACACTACTCTGAAAACGTTTCCTAATAAACACCTTGTATCTGCTACTAATTTGAAAACGTTTTCAACATGTTATCACTTTTAACATACGCTGTCAATAGATTTGCGTCCATTTGCCTATCTCAATAGTGGAATCGAGTGCTTTGCATGAAAATGATTTCAATATACAATTACAGAAAGGAACAACTAGATGCTAAATAGCGAAAATAAGCCTACGAAAGTTACAATTCTGGATATTGCCCAAAAAGCCGATGTGTCGCCCAGTACAGTTTCCCGCGTTTTACGAAATTCCGCCGGCGTAGCCAAGAAAAAACATGACGCCGTTATGCAGGCTGTGGCTGAACTGAATTACCGGCCCAATATATTTGCCCAAAGTTTGGCCAGCGGGCAATCTATGACTATTGGCGTCTTAACGCAGAATTTTGGCACGCCGTTTTATGATGGCATTTTGCAGGGTATTTTATCGGGGATGGAGAAGACGGATTATTGGCCTATTTTCGCAGACGGCCGTTGGCATCCGGCCACAGAACAAAAGGCGCTGGAACAACTTTTGGCTCGGCGAGTAGATGGCTTGATTCTGGTTGGCGGTCAGATAGATGAAGAAGCATTGCAGAAAATTGCAGATCATAAGCCGCTGATTGTCGTGGCGAGAAAGTTGAAAACCATGCCCAATCACTGCCTGTATATGGATAATTTTCAGGCAGCCTACCGAACAATGCAATACTTATTGGAGATGGGACACAGAGATATTGCCCACATTACAGCGTCGGTTGTGTACCATGATTCGGTTAACGACATCCATAAACGGCTTGAAGGGTATGAGCAGGCACTACGCGATGCGGGTATTGAACCTGATCCGCGTTTGGTAGTTGAAGGGAATTTACAACAATCGTCGGGTGTTTTGGCAGTGGAGATGTTGTTGTCGCAGGGACGGCCGTTTAGCGCGATATTTGCGGCGAATGATCAAATGGCTTTTGGTGTGCGCTTAGCTTTGTATCGTCGTGGCATTCGGGTACCGGAAGACGTGTCTCTGGTTGGGTTTGATGACGAATCATCAGCGGCATACATGGTGCCGCCGCTGACAACAATCAGGCAACCAGCTATTGAATTGGGAGAAACGGCTGCAAGAGCCATACTGCACTTACTAAAAGAGGAACCTTTTGTGATACCTGAGTTTTCAACCGAACTAATCATTCGGGAATCTGTAGCAAGATTTCGCTAAGGAATGAGGATTAAATAATCCCATGAACTTTAATTTGTCATTCCCGCGAAGGTGGGAATCCACTCGACTAAAAAGATGGATACCTGCCTTCGCAGGTATGACAAGTTCGGGGTTTAATAAAATCCCCATTCCTAAATTAGACCCTGTTTCATTACCCCCCCCCTTTTGTTAGAACTTCATAATGGAGCATCCCCAGAGCATCTATGCGTAAATTATTGATATTGGGTAAAGAGATGGCTCGCGTTTGCTCTTGCAGAATGTCCAGGGTTGGCAGGTCGGCGGCCCATTTTTGTTGCAGTTGATCATACAGCGCCAACCGGGCTGTCAGGTCTGTTTCTTCGCGGATCTGTTTCATTAGATCGTCCATAATTTCGCTTTCATAATTGGTACAAAAGCTGTTGCTGGCGATGAAGAACTGTGTCCAGGGCAGCACATCCAGATAATCTACCGGCCGACCGGGTGAAGGCCAACCCAACAGATAAGCGGGATAATTACATTCATTGATTTGGGTGCGAAACTGCTCAAAGGGGGCGCTGGCCAGGTTGACTTTGAAGATGCCGGTTTCTTCCAATTGGGTTTTGATGGCCGTAGCGTAGGCTTCTTCGATATTGCTGTAACGGCCGTCGCTCACATACCACAACTCAATTTCTAGCGGCACAGCTTCATTGTACCCGGCCGTTTGCAGCAAAGTACGGGCCAGCGTCAGGTCACGTTGAGGCAGGCTGGGAACGTGGCCGGGAACAGCGTCGGGCACAGGGCTAAACAAGGGTGTCCGGCGGTCAACAAATGTCTCCGAGGCCAGCGCAGAGCGGTCTAAGGCTAAAGCGGCCGCCCGCCGCACAGCTTCTCGATCCCAGGGAGCGGCGTCATGATTGAACATGAGGTAGCTTTTGAAGTCGGCCGGGCCATTCCAGGGCTTGAAATCAGGCAACCCATCACCGTTACTATCCTGGTTTTTCAGTTCCACAAAATCAGCATAAGGAAGTCCCCGCCAGACCATATCAATCGAGCCAAATTCCACTAACGAACGACGCATATTGG
>JAAEOP010001206.1 GCA_024223125.1 Chloroflexota bacterium | reverse complement strand
GTGAACGCGTCCGTGGTCAGGATGTTTTCCAGGTACAGTATGCTGTTGAGCTCTCCTTTGTGAAGCAGCGGCATGCACAGGACCGATTTGCTCCCGTGTTCACGGATGTACTCGTCCTGGGTAAAATCCCCCTCATTGGCCGCGTCGCCCAGCACAACGCTTTTACGCGTACGGGCCACGTAGTGAATGATGCCCGCGCAGACCGCGCCGCTCTGCTCGATGCCGCCGGACCGCATAACCCGTACTTCATCCGTGTCAATATCGCCTTGTGCCTCGATAAGCCATTGCCCCCGTTTTTCTAAAAGCAGAAACCCTTTTCGGGCCCCGGCATTTTCAATGACAATGCGCATTATTTTTTCCAGCAGCCGCTCCAGGACGATTTCCCCGGACAGGGTTTGGGACGCTTTCATGATGCTTCTCATGTCCATCCATTGGCCGCCGTCTGTGGATGTTCTTGTGCGTTCCATAACCGTTGAATCCCCGGATGCGGTTGTATCCTTTGTTTCGGCAAAAAATTCGGGAAGTTCTTCCTCCAAATGTCGGACTTTGGCTATTGCGCCCCATCTCCGGTACGCATAATGGGCGTTTTGAAGATAGGCTTTCGCGATCATGTGCTGGTTGTTTTCAAGAAAAAACCGGCCTGCCAGTTCCAGCGCCAGTGCTTTGTCATTGATGTATTCATGCTCGTCCGCGAGAGCAATGGCCCGGTCATAATATTTTACGGCTTTTTCATAATGATCAAGCACCCTGGCGTGTTCCGCTTCCACAAGTGTCCACCGGTGCAGGTGATTCATCGGCGCGTGGCGCGCCCATTTCTTCATTTTATTCTGGTTGGCGGCCACTTTTTTCAGCAGCTTTTTTTGTCCGGGTTTTTCAGCAGAACCGTAATTCGCAAGACGGATCAGGGAATCAACGAAATAGAAGAGCGCAATAGGGAATAATCCTCTATTGATGGCTGATAACGTTTCCGCCAGCCTGGAATTTTCAGCAGCCCGTGAATAATCCCGGAACAGATAACAAAGCTTCATTCTATTGAAATATATTATCCAGATTAGTCCCTGGTCATTTGCGCTTTCATGCAAAGGCAGCATAATCCGCTCGTCGTAAACATCACCAATCAACTCACAGGGATTATCGTTTCGTCCCAACAGGTTTAATACTGTCTGATGATATACTTGAATCCTATTCACCAACATTTTCTGGTTAAGGCGTTTGACAGCCACGCCGTAGGAAAACATTTCGTGTTCGAGCGCGGTCAGTTCCTTGCCGGCGAAGTATGAATGAGAACAGTACAGGTAAGGACACATGGCAGCATATAGATGATCTCCGGTTTCCAGACCGCTTTGATAGCCTTTGAGAAACGGTTTCAATGTCATTTG
>JAAEOP010001205.1 GCA_024223125.1 Chloroflexota bacterium | reverse complement strand
GGCGTAGGTTTTACGGCCGTTATCAATATGCAACTGCATCAGGTTACGGTACAAGGTTTCAGCGCGGGTAACGGCCGTTTCCCGATTCAACGTTGGGTTTAGAGGCAGATAATCACGCAAAAACAGAGTCGGCTCTTTTCCCGCCGTTTTGATTTTTGCGTACAAATCTTGCAAATAGGCGCCCATTTCCGGCATCGCTTCGGTTCCCAATCCGACCAGTAAATGGGCTTTTGCCACCATTTTGAGCGAATTTAAGATACCGTATCGCGCCTGCTGTTTGACTAGCGCATACGCTTTGCCAAACTGGTCTTCGCTAAGATAAACCTGGCATAAGAAGTAAAGTGAGTTGGGGAGCTTTTCTTGTAACTCAGCGATTGTATCGACCGTGAACGCTGCGCCTTGTGGGGGGGAAACGGCCGTTGCCAATTTCTTGACCAGCGCGTAACCCTCAAAATCCTGCTTCCGCTCAAATACCGGCCGGTACACATCAAGCGCCTTTTCCGCCTCCCCCAGCGCTTCGTAGGCGCGGGCCATTTGCGCCCGAACCTTATCGGCGTCTATACCGTTGGCAGGATGGATGCGGTACGGCCGTTTTATCATGTCTGCCGGCAGCAAAGCCAACGCCTCCTCTCCGTAAGCCGCAACCCCTTGCCAATTTTTAGCCGCTTCCCGTTCAGCCAGCAAAGGGGTATAAAATGCCAGATAGCGCTTGCGGAAACGTTTCTGTAAGGCTAATACGTTGCCTTGTTGATTTGCCTGCGTATAGAACTGAATCAACAACCGCAGCCGAAAAGGCACGCCAACCGGAACTGGATCGATCTGTTGTTGTGCTAGTTCATCCGCCCACTCCTCCAGAAAAGCCTGTACCTTGTCGTCGTTACTAACCAATGCCAGGAAATTGTCCGTATGTTTATGATAGTAAGGTTTATCGTGGCGGGCTGCATAGGTTATGGCTTTGTCGTAGAACACGGCCGTTGATTGACTCGCCTGTAAAGCAACAAAATATCGTTGGGCAAATGGCTCCTCAAGTTCCCCCAATTCAGACAGAGGGTCGTACACACCCAACGTATTCTCCGGGTCTCTATCAAAAATGCTGATGAGCAGTTCATATGCTTCGGCCGCTACGTCGTACCGTTTCGCCTCAAAGTAAGAATCAGTCTCAGTTAGAAATTCGCCGAGGGCAGATAAGCCTGCGTGTATGTCTGGGTCGTAATCATACATGCCATACTTGTCTTGATAATAGTCGCGATCAAATGGATCTTCGCTGAAATATTCCAACGCTTCCTCATCATAATAGTCCCCTTCAAACACCGCTTCCCGAAAATCTGCCAATTCTTGTAAAAAATCTTCCGGCGATGCATAGTGTAAATCGGCCGTGGCCATGGCCAGCGGCGCCAGACGCTCCCAAAAACGTTGGCGCAACGGCTCATCCATCGCTTGCATCATGTCTATCAGCAAGTCAACCAGATATTTTGTGTCCTGCACTTGCAAATGAGCGCGAACATTGGCAATGCTGTCGCTGTCGGTCATAAAAACCTCTCCTTGTAAACGTAGGTCAATTTGATCAATTGACCTCTCGATCACTTTTTATCGGTTGGCATACCAAACCGCATATAATTGCACCGGATCATGGTTGGGAGAGTTTTGCGGCGTCGCTTCCAAATCACACAATGGAAAAATATAGGAGCGGCGGCCTTTTTTGACTTTGACCAAAATACCATAATGATCATCCCAATCCTTCTTCTTCACATTCTTCCAAATAATCGCGCGAGAGACTCTTTAACGTCGCGCTGTCTAAAGCAACCTGAACCAATTTATGTTTTTTATCAATCTCGATAATGCGCCCTTGCCAACCGCCAATATCTATGCCTGAACCCTCATCTTTTTGTCCATCTTTAAAGCGGACTGAAGCGCCTATTTTGAATGGTTTTTTTTTGAACATCATCATCTCCTTTTTGCGTTTCAGACTGTTGTACAATATTTTGGAGAGATATGCTATAGGGATTAAACGGGGGGGATGGGAAAACGGCCGTTTCCCGGCCTCAAAACAGCTAGAATAAATCAGCGTATATCTTGCCACTGGAAGAATTCTCCTTTCCATGCTATCTTGTTTAGCGTAAATAAATGTTCAATATTTAATTGCCGGATAAAACGAGAAAAAATTATGTCCCCACCCAATCCCAAGCAACCATCTTCCGACGACAAAAACACTTTCAAATCTTTTATTGACGCCTTTGGAAAGCTGCCGGCCGTGTTAGCCTTCACCGGCCTCTTCTTGCTCGCGATCATCCTTTTGATCATGAAAGTGAACGAACTGCCCGGTTGGAGTTTCTTCCTCGTCCTATTTTTTGGCGGCCTTGTATTCTTCGTCATCGTTGCCTTTGGCAATCGTTGGTTAGACATGAAAGAGAATGAGGCAGACAAAGAAACGGCCGCACAAGAACCAAACCCACCCCCGCCGCCAGCAGATGATCAGCCTACGGCCGTCCCGCTTGCGGCCGTTGAATTAGAAACCCAATATTTGAAAGACCTCATCTATCGCTGCGGTTGGGTTTCCACCACCGCCTTTGATCCCAAAGCCCGTCACGCCCAGGCTGAAAAATTGCATTTAGCCTCTGTCTTCACCGAACTAGACGTCCCCCGCGAACAGCGCCAGGAAACATTATCGGCGCGCCCGCCAGACGATATAGAAAAAGCGTCCCGTCAACCCGCCTTACTCAGCGTCAGCCGTTATCCCCAACTTGTGTTATTGGGCAAGGCCGGTTCCGGTAAATCCACATTAATCAACTACGTGGCCCTTTGTCTGGCTGCCGAAAAAGCAGGTGAAACCAACCGTGACTTTAATCTGGCCAAACTGGTGCAGCTGGGCTGGGATCTGCCCGCGCTGCTGCCGCTGCGCGTCATTTTGCGCGACTATGCCGCCCGCGGTTTGCCCGCCAACCAATCCCTGTGGCAATTTATAGAAGCTGAACTGGGGCGCATTTCCGACGGCCGTAACCACACCTTAACCCCCTACGCCCCCCATCTGGAAAAAACCCTGCAACAAAAAGGGGGCTTGCTCTTGCTCGACGGCTACGACGAAGTGCCCGAAGCCCACCGGCGGCGCGAACTGTTAAAAGAAGCCATCTTCGATTTCCAGCGTTGTTTTGAAAAAGTACACATTTTGGTCACCAGCCGCCCCTACGCTTACACCGATCCAGATTGGCAGCTACCCGGTTTTGCCCGTACCGAGCTGCTTGATTTCAGCCCGGAACAGGTTCAAAACTACATCGAACGCTGGTACCAGGCAATGGAAGCGGCCGACCCCAACCTGACCGCAGAACAAGTGACCGCCTTTACAGATCAGTTGCAGCAAGAAGTGGGCGGCAAGGGGAATCCCAATTTACGCGAATTAGCCCCCCGGCCGCTGCTCTTGGCCCAAATGTGTTCCCTGCACCGTTCCCGCGGCGGCGGCGCCCTGCCCGATGAACGGCACCAACTGTATGAAGAAAATGTTGAGCTGCTGCTCGACTTATGGGAACGTCCCAAGTTGATTTACGATACGCAGGGGCAAGAGCGGGAGGAGCGGTCGGCGCTGCTAGAGTTGGGCATTGCCAAAAAAGAGTTGCGCCAGGTCTTGAATCAGGTCGCTTATGAAGTGCATAAAGAACAGGCTGACAACCTGGCCGGCACGGCCGATATTCCCGAACGAAAGCTGGCTGGTCTGCTGCTCACCGCCTCGGCCCGCAAAGAAAATGTCTCCTATGAGCGCATTGTCCATTATGTTAAAAACCGGGCCGGTTTGCTGGAAGACCGGGGGCCGGACAGACAAGGACAGCATATTTATACCTTCCCCCACCGCACCTTTCAGGAATATTTGGCTGCCTGTTACCTGTCGGGGAAAACGTTTCCGGGGGAGATTGCCACATTAGCCCGCCAAAACCCCAACCGCTGGCGAGAAGCGCTGCTGTTGGCCGCCGGCCGCGCCAATACAGATTACAGTGTGTGGGGATTGGTGGGCAAACTGTGCCCGCCCCAAAACCCGCCCGCCTCGTTTGCCACCATAGCCGACAACCAATGGCAGGGCGTTTTTTTGGCCGGACAGGTTTTAATGGAAAAGAAGTTGACCGCCCCGGTTGCAGATGGCGAAGATGAAGCCCGGCGGCAGCGGGTACAGATGTGGCACAAAGCAATTTTAGAACAGGGCGCGCTGCCGCCGCCAGACCGTGCCCTGGCCGGAAACAGTTTGGCAGCCTTGGGGGATGACCGCCCCGGCGTCTTACGCTGTGACGAGATGCGTTTTTGTACTGTACCCGCGGGCGATTTTTGGTTGCAGAGTTGGGATAAAAAGGGCCAGAGCGACTGGTATGCTGCCCTGAATAAACCGTACTGGCTGGCCCAATATACAGTCACCAGCGCCCAATTCCGTGAATTTGTAGCCGACAGCAATTACCAGCCTACCCGTAGCGATAGCTTACTTGGTTCTGATAACGAGCCTGTCATTTGGGTGAACTGGTATGACGCCCTCGCTTTTTGTGAATGGCTGGATGCCCGTTGGCGGCGGCGGGGTTGGCTGCCAGATGGGTATTGCGTGACCCTGCCCAGCGAAACAGAGTGGGAGAAGGCCGCCCGCGGCGGCCGTCATCTGCCTCGTCCCGCCCATATTATCCCTCCCAACCAATTGGTGGCCGCGGCCGCAGCCCAATTAAATGAGAAAGAGAACCGGCGGCCGCAGCGGCCGTACCCCTGGGGAGATGATTCCGCCCCAGAAAAGAGCGACGACCACACTGCCATTTACCACGCTAACGATAAAAACGCCGGCATCGGCCGCGTTTGCGCCGTAGGCAGCTTTCCCGCCGGCCGCAGCCCGGTTGGCTGTTTGGATATGAGCGGCAATGTCTGGGAATGGACGCGCAACCTGACTGGCAAGCCGTTCCCGCCCCAGCTTACGCCGGAATTTGAAACGGCCGATTCCCGCAACAAGG
>JAAEOP010001204.1 GCA_024223125.1 Chloroflexota bacterium | reverse complement strand
GTAGATGCGGGGCAGTTACAGCTGAATTTGCAGCCTGTAGCCGTGCGGGAGTTATTGGAGCGCACGGCCGTCTCCTTCCAACATCAAGCCCAACAGCAGCAAATCAATCTTACTGCGGCCACACCGACCAATTTATTCATTCAGGCAGACGAGTCCCGACTCATTCAACTACTGGGCAATCTAATCAGTAACGCCCTGCGGCACACCCCGCCGGACGGCCATATCTGGCTGCAAGCGGAATCAGACAGTAATCTGGCCCGGTTGATTGTGCAAGATGATGGCGAAGGCATCCCTCCAGAAGACGTGCCCCATATCTTCGATCGCTTTTACCGCGCCGACAAATCCCGGCACACAGAACAATCCGGTATGGGACTGGCAATTACCCGCTCCTTAGTTGAGGTGCACGGGGGCACAATTGAAGTGTCTAGCCGAGTTGGAGAGGGAACAAAATATGTGGTGGCGATAACGGCCGTTTCCGTATAAACTTATCCCCATCGTGAACCAAAAAATTATAGGATACCATCAAGACGAAGAAGATCATTGGGTGGCTGATTTAGCCTGCGGGCATCAGCAGCATGTACGCCACAATCCGCCATTTGAAAGACGGCCGTGGGTCCTCTCCAAAAACGGTCGTCAAACACGCCTGGGATTAAAACTCAACTGCCTGTATTGTGACGCCGAAAACTGGCGACTGAACACTGAAAACTGATTACTGCAAACCGATCCCTTCCCGAATCTTCAACAACTGAGCGTCTGCTTCCACCGTGTCGCCAGGGGCAAAATAGATTTCTTCCACAATGCCGTCGCCGCTGGTGCGGATAGTATGTTCCATCTTCATCGCTTCCAATTTCATCAGCGGTTGGCCGACCGTCACAACCTCTCCCACTTCTACCAAAACCGCCAATACCGAACCCGGCATGGGAGCGCGGAGTGAACCAGCCGCATCGGCCGTCGGCTGCAGTTCCGGCAGCAAAGAGATGGTTTGTAGCTGTACCACACCGGTGGCCGTTTGTATCCACCAGATTTCATTTTGAGCCACGCCTGTATTAAGCAAAGTCGAAATAGCCGTTACCGTTTGCCGCCAACCATCCACCGTTAACGTCCAATTTGCCCCCTGCTGTTCATTCAGCATCACCTGAAAACGAGTATCTGGTTGATTGTTGATCCGGACAATAAATTGATGGGTGGTGGGAGGCGCCGTCGTTAACTCCACCGCCAACTCCTTATCACCCAACGCATACCGGTAAAGCTGCGGCCGATTTGGATTGTTACGCCAATACCCCTGGCTGCTTTCTGGCTGCGGATGGTTTATAAATTGGGCGATTGAGGCAGCTATCAAAGCTATGGTTAGACTGCCTTCTGGCGGCTGCCAATCTGCCAAATGTTCCTCTAAAAAATAAATGTGCAACTTCCCCGCTTCAAATTGAGGGTGACGCAAAATATCAGCCAAAAAGGAGATGTTGTGGGTAAATCCTAGCAGGGCAGTGGTTTCTAAAGCGCGAATCAGGCGGCGCACGGCCGTTTTTCGATCCGCTCCATAAGCCACAATTTTAGCCAGCATCGGGTCATAAAATATGGACACGACGTCACCCGTTTGTATGCCATCATCCACGCGTACATTATCACCGACTGGCGGCCGCCACAGGAGAATATCCCCCGTTACCGGCAAAAAATCTTGGGCCGGATTTTCAGCATACACACGGGCTTCAATAGCATGACCGGTCAGAGCCACCTCCGCTTGCGTCAAAGGCAACCATTCCCCCTCAGCCACCCGAATTTGCCACTCAACCAGATCAATGCCAGTAACCATTTCGGTGACAGGATGTTCCACTTGCAAACGGGTGTTCATTTCCAAGAAGTAAAAATCCCCCCGCTCATCGAGTAAAAATTCCACTGTGCCGGCATTGTCATAATTGACAGTTTGGGCAGCGAGTACGGCCGTTTCCCCCATCTTTACCCGCAGTTCCCCATCCACCACTGGAGAAGGAGTCTCCTCAATCACCTTTTGATGCCGCCGCTGGATAGAACATTCTCGTTCCCCCAGATGAATCAAATTGCCATGCCGGTCGCCAAAAACCTGAATTTCTATATGGCGTGGTTTCAACAACGCCAGCTCCAAAATCAATTCCTCGGAACCGAATGCCTGGTGTGCTTCTCGCCGCGCCGATGTCAATGCCTCTGGCAAGTCGGCCGCTTCATCCACCACCCGCATCCCTTTGCCACCGCCGCCCGCCGCTGCTTTCACCATCACCGGAAAACCAATTTGCTGCGCGGCCGCTAACAAAGCTTCATTCGACTGATCTGTTCCCCCATAACCGGGGATGAGGGGAACGCCAACGGCCGCTACTCTCTCTTTGGCCTCCCGTTTATTGCCCATCACCTCTATCACTTCCGGGGATGGCCCAATAAAAATTAGACCGGCAGCCGAACAGGCACGGGCAAAAGCGGCATTTTCGGCCAGGAAACCAAAACCAGGATGTACAGCTTCCGCCCCTGCGCGTTGGGCAGCGGCAATGATAGCGTCAATGTTGAGATAAGATTCTGCGGCGGGAGAGGGGCCAATGAGTACGGCCGTGTTCGCCATCTGCACATGCCGCGCCTCCGTATCTGCCTCTGAATAAACAGCAATCGTCCGAATGCCCAACTTGCGGCAGGTACGAACGATACGGCAAGCAATTTCACCTCGATTGGCAATGAGAAGGGAGTGGATCATGATAATTAAGTAATCGGGTAATTACACAATTATCCAATTACACTACATAGGGGCAATAAACGAATGTCCGGCCAGGCCATCATTCATCGTAAACAACCCAGTTAACCAGATGCGACGGATGGTGAGGAAGGGGGCGATGGATTCATGTTCATTTTCGGTTAACGGCCGTTCGGCATAATATCCAGCAAAAAACGCTTCCACCAATTCAGGCGAGCGTTGGTGGATCAAATCAGTATTGTGCAAAAAAGCGGCAATATCATAAGCTCGCCAGCCTACACCGCACCAATCAAAATTAAAGAAGGTGGGGTTATTACCATCAAAAAAGACACTACCATTATGAAAATCTCCCCCAATAGGCCCCCAACCATCGGGTGTATATTCGTCATTATTAATCAACTCCAACATTTGATCTTTAGCTTCGAGAGCTGAAATAAGCAATAGTTCCAAATCATCTTTATGCCCGGCATCTTCATCCCAATAACGCTTTAAGCGCGCAACCGGTTTGTCTACCAAGAACTCCAGATCAAGGGGTTGGCGTTCATGTTGATTTTCAAATTTATTAGAAATTTGATGAATACGGGCCATCTCGCGACCAACAATATACAGATGCTCTTCATCATCCATAGACATCGGGCTGCCCAGAGCAAAGCTAAACAAAGTATAATAGCGCAACCCCTCTGGCGCATTGACACTGCCCAAAAACCCACCATCTTGCCGGGCAATAGGGTAAGACACCGACAACCCTTCTTTCTCTAAAAAGTTGAGCCAGTCCAGTTCATACAAATAATCTGCTTCCTGACGCTCCAGCCGAGTGCCTACCTGGTAAACGCGAGCTACAAACTTGTCGCCGCTGCCAGTTGTCACCAGATAATGATCATTATCCTGAGTACGCAACATTTTGCTAAACAAACGACAGGTCACTTGACCACCAAAATCATATTCAGTCGCAATAATTTTAGCCAATGCTTCAGCATCTACAAAAGAACGTACTACTTTGATCATATCCATATTTTTCTCCTCATCTTGAGGGCAGAATTCCCTCATATTTGGCAATAATGCCCAACATAATTTCATCAGCGCCGCCGCCAACAGATAGTAAACGGGCATCGCGAAAGTAACGGGCCAGCGGATATTCTTCCACGTAGCCCATGCCGCCGTGAAATTGCAAACATGTATCGGCTACTTCACGGGCTAGACGACCGGCTTTCAGTTTCGCCATCGAAACCTCTTTGGTCACATCCTCTCCAGCCACCAACATGCGCGTACAATGGTACGCCAATTGGCGCAATGCTTCCACTTCTGTCAGCAATTCACATAATTTGAAATGAATCCATTGATTATCAATAAGCGGTTTGCCAAATGTTTCCCGTTGGCGGCAGTAATCAACCGTCATATCAATGATTTTTTCCATGCCAGAGATGCTCATCACAGTCGCGGCCAACCGTTCTTTTTGGAACTGCTGCATTTGCAACATGAAGCCCATCCCTTCTGGCCCAATACGATTGGCCTGGGGCACGCGCATATTGTCAAAAGAGAGGATGGCGGTGTCGCTGCTATGATTGCCCAGCTTCTCCAATTTTTTACTGACGCTAAATCCAGGCGTATCGGTAGGTGCAATGATGAGCGACATCCCCTTGAACCCGTGCTCACCACTGGTACGGGTCAACAGGGTCAGGTAGTCAGCCTGAGTTCCGCTAGTAATCCACATTTTAGAACCGTTGATGATGTAGTCGTCGCCGTCGGCCGTAGCACGAGTGCGAATAGCGGCTACATCAGAGCCAGCATCTGGTTCACTAACGGCGATGGAAAAGACAGCCTCGCCAGTTATGGCTGGCTGGAGAAATTTCTCTTTTTGTTCATGTGTGCCAAATTGGGCCAGGGCGGGGGTAGCCATATCGGTTTGCACAGCGATGGCCATGGGAACACCGGCACAATTAGCTTTACCGATTTCTTCCAGCATGACGACTTCATACCAGTAATCGAGATCGCTGCCACCATATTCTTCGGGGCAAGTGATGCCCAACAAACCTAATGCGCCCGCTTTTTTGAACAGGTCGTGGGCAGGGAATATTTCCGCTTCTTCCCAGGCTTCTACATACGGGTTGATTTCGTTTTCGACAAAACGGCGTACCATTTGTCGGAACATATTGTGTTCTTCGTGAAAGTAGAGGGACATTTTTTCTCCGGTGTACAAGTAGGCAAGTTTGCAAATGAATGAATTAGGGGGGCACCGCTTACAAACTTGCCACTTGCAAACTTTTAAATTCTTCAATACTAGCCCGCCAACTGTCTTCATTTTGACCGGGAATGTAGGGCAAGTAGTAGCTGACGCGGTCGAGGCGGCTGCCATATTTTTGATGAATGATGTGGGGTAATTCGGCCCAGGTTCCGGTAACGGCAATAATGTCAAGGATGTCATCGTTGATGAGAGCGGGCATATCGTCCCAACGGCCGTTACGCGCCATCTGGCTCAATGTTTTAGCAATATCTTCCCAACCATGTAGTTGGGCCAACACCCGGTAAGCGGGGGTACTCATGTAAAATGATATTTGCTGCTTGACAAAGTCTTCAGCCCATTGGGCGTATTCAGGGTCGTCGGTGGGGATGGCGAAGATAGATGTTGTGGCGCTAAAGTCGGCCCGTTTACGGCCGTTTTTTGCCATACCCGCTTCAATATGAGGAAAAGCAAATTCGTCAAAATATTTAACCGAATGAATGACGTGGAGGTGGGCGCCATCACACAATTCTCCAGCCAGACGCAGCATGTTTTTGTTGACGGCCGCAATATAAATGGGTGGTTTGGGCACATCAATGGGGCCGGGATTGAAGAAAGGAGTCATCAATTTCAGTAGGAAGAATTCGCCTTCAAAATCAAGCGGTTTGCCGTCCTGCCAACAATCCCACAAGGCATGAATAGCCTGAATTGTTTCACGCATCTTCTTGACCGGCTTTTCCCATTTGGTTCCCAACCGTAGTACATTATGCGCTTTAACTTGGGGGCCGAGGCCGAGGATGAAACGGCCGTTGCTATACTTGGCCAAATCCCACGCTATTTGTGCCAAAATGGTGGGGCTGCGCGGGAAGGCGACAGCAATGGCCGTACCCAGGTCCATCTGCTGGCTGTGTTCGGCAGCTAATGCCAGAGGGAGAAAGGCATCGTGGTTGGTTTCGGCCGTCCAGAGGCCGTCAAATCCTATATTTTCAGCCGATTGAGCAAAGGCCGCCATTTCTTTTAGATCATGTATGAGTAAGGTAATGTCAAATTTCACGGCCGTTTCCTTTTGAATGTAAGCATTCAGTCACTATGAAGACCTGCGAGATTTTTGAACATAATTTTGTACCTTTTCCCTAATGGAAACCTCGCAGGTCTGGACGATAAGAGGTTATGGAAAAACATGCGCCATGACGCATCATGTCAGATTGTATCAAACAAGTAACCCAAATAAAAAAACCGGTTCCAAATTGAACCGGACTTCCTCCATGTTAAACAGAGGAGTTTACAAACTCACAACCGCATCGCTCTGAGAATGATTGCAGATAGGTAACGGCCGTTAACGCTCTAAAACTTGAATCGTTTGTCAGAACAGCACCTAACAACCTATTTCTTGAACTCTTGGAAATACAACAACTACAAGATAAACCCAAACCGACACGAAAACCACTGATGTGCTTACTCATTTTTTACATTCGGAAAACGCCATAATGGGGCATCCCCGGCGAAATAAAATCTACATTGTGAGCGGCCGACAATCCAATGCTCAAGACCTGCCGTGTATGGCGAGGATCAATAATGCCATCATCCCATAAACGAGCCGTGGCATAATAAGGGTCAGATTCCTGTTCAAACTTCTGCCGCGTCATCATCTGTAACATTTGGATGGCGTTTTGATCTGGCTCTATGCCCCGCCGTCGTGCCTGCCCCTCTTGCACAAGCGCCAGCACCCCGGCCGCCTGTTCGCCACCCATCACGGCCACACGGCTGTTGGGCCAGGTCCACAAAAAGCGAGGGTCATAGGCACGGCCGCACATCGCATAATTCCCGGCCCCATAACTACCGCCCACAATCACCGAAAATTGGGGCACGGTAGAAGTTGCCACCGCGTTAATCATCTGGCTGCCATGTTTGATGATACCCTGGCGTTCATACTTTGTGCCCACCATAAAGCCGGTAATATTTTGCAAATAGATGAGCGGTGTACGACTCTGGTTGCACAGCTGAATGAACTGAGCCGCTTTATTGGCGCTCTTGGAAAACAAAATGCCGTTGTTGCCAATTAATCCGACTGGCCATCCGTTCAGATGGGCATGACCGCAAACCAGTGTGGAACCATAATCAGGCTTGAATTCAAAGAAGTCGGAGCTATCTACCAGACGTATAATAATTTCGCGGATGTCGAAGGGGATTTTGGGATCGGCCGGAATAACGCCCAGCAATTCATCCAGGTCATAGACTGGAAGATGGGGGGATTGACGACGGCCGTATCCCACTTTCTCCACCGATAGTTGGGCCACAATTTTGCGGCCGATCCGAATCGCATCGGCATCATCCTCCGCCAGATAATCGGCCAGACCGGAAACTTGAGCGTGCATCTCTGCGCCACCCAGCGATTCATCATCTGTTTCCTCACCCGTCGCCATCTTCACCAGCGGCGGCCCGCCTAAATAGGCTGTCGCTTTACCGCGCACAAACACGGTGTAGTCACTCATTCCCGGCACATAGGCCCCCCCGGCCGTGGAAGAACCAAACACCAACGAAATCTGGGGAATACCCTGGCTAGACATACGGGCCTGGTTGGCAAAACTGCGCCCACCCAAAATGAAGATTTCATCCTGAAACAGCAGATTGGCCCCGGCCGATTCCACCAAGCTAATACAGGGCAGCCGATTTTCCTGAGCGATGGCTTGCGCTCGCAACGTCTTTTGCAGCGACATGGGATAAATGGCCCCGCCCTTGATCGTGGGGTCGTTCACAAAAATCATACACTCCACGCCAGAGACTACACCGATACCGGTAATATTAGAAGCGGCCGGAGATTCATCATTGTATAACCCCCAGGCAGCCAAAGGGGACAATTCTAAGAATGGCGTACCGGGATCGAGCAATAGTTCCAGCCTTTCCCGCGGCAGTAGTTTGCCTCGTTTGTGCATTTTACGACGGCCCTTTTCACCGCCGCCAGTTCGCACCTGCATCTGGCGCTCGTTAAGCTGGTTAACAAGCTGCTGCATGGCCTGATAACTTGTCTTGTACTCGTCACTGTTGGGGTTAATTTGAGATTGGAACATAGGTTTTGATAATGGACGGCCGTTATTATACTTTCAGTTGGTCAACAAAGGATGTGAGCAAATCGGCCGTTAACGCCAGGCTGGCTATTCGTCGCCAGTAATGGTCATCTAATCAATAATCCCCAATTCTTTGCCTCCGGCAATGATGGTATCGGCACAGAAATCTATATCTTCCATCCTATGGGCGGCCGAAACACAGGCGCGGAGGCGGGCCAACCCTTCGGGCACAACAGGCGCAACAACAGCTTGCACAAAGATACCATGCTGCTGGCAGTAATGAGCCAACAAAGCTCCATTTTCTGTCGAGCCGCAGATGACGGGAACGATGGCCGTTTCGGTGTAGAGTAGATCAAACCCGGCTTCCCGCAAACGGCCGGCAAAATGATTGTAATTGTCTTGAACTTTCTGGACACGCCACGGTTCTTCTTCAATAACATCGAAGGCAACTTTAGCGGCCGCAGTCGAAGCCGGTGGCAGTGCGGCCGAAAAGATAAAACCCCGCGCTTCATGATTGAGGAAAGTGATAAGTTCCTGGCTGCCGGCTACATAGCCCCCGGTGCTGGGGATTGTTTTGCTGAGTGTACCCATTTTGATGTCTACTGAGTCTGGCGGCAGGTTAAAATGTTCTTCAATACCGTGCCCATATTCGCCCAATACACCAATAGAATGGGCTTCATCAATCATCAGATAGGCATCATGCTTTTTACACAATTTAACCACTTCAGGCAGATTGATAATGTCCCCATCCATGCTGAACACGGCATCTGCAATAACCAATTTACGGCCGTGTGGATTAGCGTTTCTCAACCGTCTTTCCAGATGATCCATATCATTGTGGCGGAAGCGGACATGGTGAGCCATAGCCAGCATACAGCCATCCACAATACTGGCATGGTTCAACTTATCACTGATGACTGTATCTCCCTTACGCAGCAGGGAAGAAATGGTAGAGAGGTTGGTAACGTAACCGCTGGAAAAGGTAATGGCTGCTTCTGTACTTTTGAAGGCGGCAATGCGCTCTTCCAATTCATTGTGCAGTACCAAAGAGCCAGCCAGCAAGCGCACACCATGTGTGCCTGTACCATATTTTTCTACGGCCGCCTGCGCTGCGGCATCAATTATTGGATGTTTGATTAGTCCCAGGTAAGAGTAGCTGCCCAACATAATCATCTCGCCACGTCCTTCTACATTGACACGACCGTTGGGCAAAATATCCTGTGTCGCTTCCAGATAAAAATAAAGGCCTTGTTCCCGATAAGATTCAACCGGCCACAACATCTCTGGTGTTAGTGGCATTCGTTCTTGAGTTGTTTCTCCCGTCATTGCTCTCACTCCTCACTAAGTCAAGTAAAATTATTTCTTTAATATTTCTACCCATTTTAACAACTTATACTGGAATTGGCAGGAAAATTGATTCAGAGTTTGATGAGATAGTTTACCTATCCTGCGAAAAATCTAGCCAGTGTCACAACTATATTAAATTATTATCAACAGCAAAATGGGGTTAAACCGGGAATACGGAATTAGAAAAGAGTACAACGAATTTGGGAACAAACGAATTGGGCAGTCAAGTAAATTCGTTTGTTCCTCAATTCGTTGAAATCATGGTAACAGCTATCCCTGATACATAGATTCAATCTCATCGGAGAAATGTTCGTTAATGATACGCCGTTTAATTTTCATCGTGGGCGTCATTTCACCATCTTCAATGGTAAAGTCTCGCGGCAGTATCCGGAACCTGCGTACCTGTTCCACACGAGCCAACATATTGTTCACTTTGGCATCAATTTCCGCCTGTAAATATTCAATCAATTTAGGATTATTGTGCAGAGACTGACCTTCTAGCCCCTGCTGCTGGGCAAACACGGCTGCTGCTTCTTCATCCAACGTCAACAAGGCGGTGATATAACGTCGCTGCTCGCCAATCACCACCGCCTGTGCCACAATATCCAGATTCTTAAGAGCCGCCTCAATGTTCTTAGGAGCAATATTCTTGCCGCCTGAGGTGATGATGATTTCCTTTTTACGGCCGACAATCGTCAGATACCCATCATCGTCATATTGACCCAGGTCGCCCGATTGCAGCCAACCATCCCGCAAATCTTCTGCGGTAGCCACTTCATTTCTATAGTAACCCAGGAACACATTTGGCCCTTTCACTAAAATCTCACCGTCGTCACCCAGTTTAAATTCTACATTTGACAACTGCTGACCGACCGTGCCGATCTTATTGGCCCCAGGACGATTGGAGGTTGTGGGACCACTCCCTTCTGACTGACCATATAACTCATAAATGAAGAGATCAAACTGCTGAAAATATTCCAGGATTTCGGGTGCGATAGGAGCGGCCGCGGTGAGGCCAACGCGCATATTAGAAAAGCCCAACGCAGCTTTGACCTTGCTAAAAACAAGTGCTTCGGCAATTTTATATTTCAAGCCCAAAAGTCCAGATGGCACTTCACCCTGGTTCTTCAAAGCGGATGTTTTCTTGCCAACATCCATCGCCCAACTGGCAATTTTGGCTCTGGCTCCGGTTGCTTCGTTCATAGTGGCTGCCACGCCGGCCTGGAACCGCTCCCAGATTCGGGGAACACCAAACACCAACGTCGGCTGCACCTCTTTAAAGTTGTCATTCAAATGGTCTTGCGGGGGATACTGGGCAAAATAAACCTGATAACCAGCTGTTATGGGCAGGTGAACAGAAGCCATCTGCTCGGCAATATGGGAAAAAGGAAGGTAGGAGACGAGTGAATCGGCCGGCGTGGCTGTAAATGTTTCGATAAGGATTTCGGCAGTGCGGGCCAGATTTTTGTGGGAAAGCATTACCCCTTTCGGCGGGCCAGTTGTCCCCGAAGTGTAAATCAGGGTGGCAAGCTGTTCCTGCTCCAATGCTGCCATCCGTTTATCAATCTCTTCATCGGGCACGTCATTGCCTTTAGCCAGAAAACCCTCCCAATCCAGGGTCATTTCATCATCAATTTGCGTCCCCTTCATGGTGATGATGTGTTTAAGGCAGGCAATATCATCCCGTACTTCTTTGATTTTGTCCCACTGTCCCTGGTTTTCCACTAGAATAATTGGGGTTTCGGCGTTTTCAATGATGTATTTACATTCATGAGAAGAGTTTGTGGTGTAAATGCCGGTCGGCGCGCCGCCGACCATCATCGTCGCCAGATCAAAGATAACCCATTCAGAACGGTTAAATCCTAAAATGGAGCTGTTTTGCCCCGGTTTAAAATCTAAAGCAACCAAGGCTTTGGCCACCTGACGTACTTGTTGCACATATTCTTGCCAGGTTGTGGGAACCCATACATTGTTGGTTTTTTCATAATATGCAGGGGCATTTGGGCGAGTACGGCCGTTTTTATGCAGCCGATGTAAGATGGTTTCGGTCATTGAAATCCTCCTTCAATCAGGTGTTAAACCAATAAGCGATCAACGAACATAGTATACATAAAAAAGTGAATACGGGTAGTTAGCCTGGCGCCAAAAAGCAGTTTTCAGCGGCCGCGGCAACCCTGCCACAATTGTGCGGATACCGCGGCTACTAGATCAGGGAAAAGCGCCAGGTGAATTCATCCGATTGCCGCACACGGCCGTCTTGCACCAAATAATCTAAATGAGCCAATGTTTCCGTAGCCGCAAAACGCATCTCATGCACACTCAAATTGTCATGTTCAAACAAACGCTGGCTGACTTCAAACACGGTAGACGGCCCAGGTAAGGCAATTATCGTCTCTTGCAAACGCTGCTGATGGTGTTCGGTGATTTCAGCCATACGGCCGTACACATCTTCCATCATTGGCCCATGTCCCGGCAGAGCCAACCGTATATCCCACTGGGCCAATTCCGGCAGCGAAGCCAGGTAAGCGCCCAACGGATCGGGGTCGCCATGCGGCCATAAGCTAATGTTAGGGGTAATCTTTTGCAACACATGATCGCCACACAACAACAGTTTATCTGTGGCGTCGTAAAAAACCAACTGTCCATCGCTGTGGCCGGGCATCAAAATAGACTCCATTTGTCGGTTGCCCAGGCGGACAGCACGGCCGTTGCCAATAATCTCATGTCTAATCGGGTGGGGTAAGGTTCCATTCCGCGTTTGCCAGGTTGTGTCCATAATCTCTTGCGCCAACGTGTCTGGAACATCACACTGCTCCCAAAAAGTGCGGTACTTCTCTTTCAGCATAACCCCATCTACCCACACGCCCCGCGCCACTTCCGCCTCCCGCGCCGACATGTAAACTGACGGTAATTGACCGCCATCGGCTACGCAAATTTCACCCAACCAACCGGCCAAACCATAATGATCAGGATGGGTGTGGGTTAGCACAATTTGCTCAATCTTTCGCGGCTGAATGGCAAGGTCGGCAAATGCCTGCTGCCAGGCAGCCCGCCCTTTGCTGGTGTTCAAGCCTGTGTCCACCACTGTCCAACCCGCATCCCCACGCAGCAAATAACAATTGACTATCCGCAAAGCGAAGGGCAGTGGGATTTGTACCTGGAATATGTCGTCGGTTACGGCCGTGAGCACGTCAGAATCTATCATTTAGCTCACCAACTCAATAACCGTCGCTTCGCCCTGGCCGACGCCCACACATAATGTCGCCAAACCATAACGCATCGCCTCCCCCTCATCCACCCGACGCTCCATTTCATACAGCAGTGTCGTTAAAATTCGCGCTCCAGAACAGCCTAATGGATGCCCTAAAGCAATGGCGCCACCGTTTACATTGGTTATCTCCGGCCGAAAGCCCAACTCCCCCATCACGGCCAGAGATTGCACCGCAAACGCTTCATTCAGCTCAATCAGATCAACTTGTTCCAAAGCAACACCTGCTCGACCCAATGCTTTGCGGGTGGCCTGTACCGGCCCCAGCCCCATCACTCGCGGGTTTACACCGGCCGCGCCAGACCCCAGCCAACGAGCCATCGGTTTAATACCTAATGCTTCTGCTTTCTCGGCCGACATCAATAACAGAGCACAAGCGCCGTCATTCAAACCGCTGGCGTTACCGGCCGTTACCGTGCCACCCTTGCGAAAAGCCGGCCGCAGTTTAGCTAGTAGTTCCTTACTTGTCGCCAATTCATAGCCATCGGCCGTTTGCTGGATGCGCGGATGTTCGTCTGTATCTACAACAACCGGATCGCCCTTACGCTGTGGAATGGAGACAGGCACAATTTCCCGTTGGAAGTACCCATTGTTAATCGCCTGACAAGCCCGTCGCTGGCTTTCCAGGGCAAAAGCGTCCTGGGCTTCACGGCCGATTTCCCCGCCTTCAATGTTACCGGCGCAGCTCATATCGTAAATGTTTTCGGCCGTTTCCCCCATTGCCTCTAGGGGAAACAACGCCTTCATTTTGGGATTAGGATACCGCCAACCTAGTGTTGTATCGTAGCCGGTAATGTTGCCGGGCGGTCCAAAAGCCCGCGAATTTTTGGGAAAGGAATAAGGAGCGCGGGTCATGCTTTCCACACCACCGGCAATATACACATCCCCCTCACCACACTTAATAGCTCGCGCGGCCTGATTGACCGCATTCAACCCGCTGGCACATAAACGATTGAAGGTAACGGCCGCTACCGACTGCGGCAGCCCAGCCAACAAGGTTGCCATGCGAGCCACATTCCGATTATCTTCACCAGCCTGATTGGCGCAGCCAAAGTAAACCTCTTCAATTTCCTGGGGATCAATGCCGCTGCGGGCAACAACTTCTTTAATGACCAGCGCGCCCATATCATCGGGACGGACAGCGGCGAACGCGCCGGCCAAACGGCCGATAGGGGTACGAACTGCGCTAACAACAACAACATCTTTCATGATGAGAAACTCCTTGAAAACAGTGGTTAGTTTTGTTCCCCGTATTTTACCATACCCTGCGTCGTAATCACGAAATTACGGTGGGTATTCGAAGCAAATGGGGGTTGATATACTACCCATTTACAGGAGTCGAGTAAAAATAAAGCTCTGTATATGGCGTTACTTTGAATGTTGACAATTTAGACGTTGGGGTTGATTTCAAAATCAACCCCAGTGAATTAATCCGAAACCGCCATATCTGAGGGGGTGAAGAATTCTTGTGTGTATATACAAGGAGTTCGAGTTTAAGTCTTTCTGCTTCGAAATACCCCCTACCTCTATAGACATCAAATAGCAAACACCCTATAATACTCTTGATACGTTTGGTGCTTCCCCACTTATCTGGAGGATACGCAATGGAAAATCCTTCCCTAGCAAACAAAACTACTAATACACTAGATGCTTTTTTTCATAATCGAGCCGCGCTGTCGAGAATCAGGTCTCAAATTGTGTCGGTTTTTAACGAAGGCGAACTCAAAGGCTTGGCTATGGATCTAGCCATTAACTATGATGCACTACCTGGAAGCGGTACAAATGACAAGACTAGAGAAATTGTTGCATTGTGTTTACGACAAAGTAGATTGACAGAGCTTCTAACTCTATGTGCAAAATTACGTCCCCATCTTGAATGGCCTGATGCAAAAGACCTTGCATTCAACTCAAATGCCCAACAACTCGAACAGGCTGGAAAACTCAACAACTGTTTAAAACAACGATTTTCTGAAGATACATATGCAATGGAAACACTTTCGCGACTTGTCGCACGACCGGGAGTTTCTTCGCGCAAGGCAGCCCTAAGCAACCTTTTGGAAGAACTCATTGAAGACGATCCTGAGTTTGCTGATTCTCTACGAACCGTGATGAAAACAAACATATCCTCTCACGATATTATTCAACAGGAGGTGATATTATCTGATCAAGCGCAAGCAGAAAATATTACTGTCATCGGAAAAATCGATGGCAATACAAATGTTAATCCTGTGAAAAAAAACAAAAGTTGGTGGCAACGCTTAATAAATGACTGAAGAAAAAATTGAACAAACAGTAACTATATCGGGGCAGGCAACTGCGGGAAATATTACACTGATTGGCAAGATTGTTAAGCGCTCGGCCGAATGGCAAGATAGCGTTTTTAATTTTTTCTCCAATCACCGCTACTTTTTTATACTTGCCTGTGTGTTTCAGATTGGTCTGCTGGCTCTGTATTGGTCATTCAAAGATTTATACCAAATTCGATGGTGGCTTTGGGCGCTAACAGCTGTTTTGTTGCTTGCCGGCGGCTGGTTGTGGTACACGTATTGGCGTTTTGGACATGTGGCAGTTCGTCTTATCATTGGGTTAGCCTGTGTTCTTGCTTTTTTTAGTATTGTCGGCAACCAAGCTTGGATAATCACCCACCCAGTATCATTTGCGCCCCAACTCTTTGGCATTGCCGTTGCTCAATTAAAAGATAGCGGATTGCCTGTCTTTTCAAATCGGACTAGCGAACTATCCGAGCAAATTTATGATCGGTTATGTCTGGATATTGAACGGACATTCCCAGGAGATGCCAAAAATTGTACGCGACCAGTTGGTTCACGCGATATTGCCGTTCGTTCCATCGGAATAATCCCAGATTCCGAAACAGCCACATCGCATGGACAGGATATAGGCGCAGAGATCGTGATTTGGGGGCGATTGCTTAAAGAAAATGACGGAAGCGTCACCCTCCGATTTGAAGTGTTAGAAACTCTGGATCAAGCAGTCAATCCAGATTTCCCTGTCGTAATGCCTGTTACCGCAACTTCAACAGAGATATTTGCCAGCACAAGCGAGCAAAACATCTCTGATGATCCTGTAGAAATCAAAGAATCTGTCGCCCAACAATCCATCATCATATCTTCGTTTATTCTCGGTTTGGCTGCATATCTGGATCAGAATTTTCCATTGGCCATACAACAACTCGAAACTACAATTGACACGATAGAGGAAAATCCAGACTTAACCATTTCCGACAAGGGTATGAGCATGCTCTATTATTATTTGGGGAAGGCAAATCACACTTTGGGACGCATACCAGAAGGACAAGCGTGGCTGGAGCAAGCTCGCTTACTAAATTCTGAGGAGCCAGCTATCTTTATGAGCCTTGCTCTTGGTCATGGCAGCTTGGGGCATACTGAAGAAAGAGATGAGAACCTGAATTTGACTATAATTCATTTAAATAATTGGCTGGAAACACACCCAGACGACATTCGCGCACTTTACGATCGAGGATTGACTCGACAGATTCAAAATCAGAATGAGACTGCCGTATTTGACTATGAACATTTACTTGAACTTGACCCCACTTTCTATATAGCTTACTTACAAATCAGTGTAGCTCTTTCTGAATTAGGACGAACAGAAGAAGCGGTCGATTGGCTAGAAAAAGCTATTGATTTCGCCGAAGAGTCAGAGACAAATACATCATGGGCCTATTTACGTCTTGGCGTTGTATATCAAAAAGCAAACCAACCAGACCAAGCTAAGGCAGCTTATCAAAAAGCCATTGAATTAGACCCCAAAGTAGATCAGATGTACTTTTTTTATGCCCGTTTTCTAGAGCAACAACAGGAAATGGACGCGGCGTTAAACAACTATCTACAAATGGTGAATGTCACATTTAAGAAAGGATGGGCCTATACAGAATTAGGTCATTTCTATCGCCAGCGGGGCTTGCACAATAAAGCGTTGGAAGCGTATCAACGGGCGTTAAATGAAGAAAACAACAACCCTTTGCTTTTAGCCTATCTTGCTCAAACTTATTTTGACCTAGGCCAACAGAATATGGCATTGCAAACCTTTACCGAGGCGATTGAAGCTGATCAAAATATCGGCACGTATTTCGTGTACGCTACTTATGGCAGTATTTTACAACAATCAGGCGACTATTCTCAGGCGGCAATGATGTACGAAAAATCTTTGGAACTTCGTTCCATAGATTATCCGGTACTTATGAACTTGAGCATAACCTATGAAGTTCTTGGCGATACATCAAAAGCGATTGAAACCTACCAGAAAATCATTGATCTGGAGAATATCTTTTCAAAAGATAAAATTCAAACAGCCCGCGAGCGGCTAGAAGCGATTGAAACAAACAGTCCATAAAGAGTTTGATTGTTCACCAAAATTATGTCACATAAGTTAGGCCAATTCCAGAAAATAATGATCCCAAATTGATGCCATTTCGGGAATTGGCTGGAGGCTTTTTCAAAACGGGTAGGATCATTTAATTTTTGAAAAAGCCTTAAGGAGAGGGATATGTTTACTAGAAGAAATTTCTTGGAATCTCGTGCTTATTATTTGCTTCTACTGTTATGCTTATTGTTACTAACAACATGCACATCTTCGGGAGAAGGCGAGGGAGACGTAGAACCTCCACATGATAGCGGTGAAGCTACGCCTGTAATAGCCATCACCCCTTTATCAGATCACTATCAAGTAATAATAGATGTTGCAAACCTTCGCACTGGGCCAGGCGTTGAATACTCGGGGGCCGGAAAAGTGCATGAAGGCGATGTTGTTAAAGTGGATGGTGTTCTGGCAACTGGCGACTGGTATCGTCTTGAAGGGGAGGAGGAAAGGTGGATATCATCTGATTTTGTGTTATTCATTACTAACCCAGAAATTTCAGGCACTGAATCCGTAACTGAAGAAAAAGTGGAACCCGTTGATGCCCCGACGGAAACAGCGCCAGTAATTGAAATTCCCCCTACCCAAATAGTATGTTCTGGATCACCAACTGGTTGGCAAATTTACATAATCCAATCAGGGGATACTCTTTTTGCTTTGTCTAACCTCATTGGTTCCAGTGTAGAAGAGATAATGCATGCTAATTGTTTAGAAGATACGGTATTGTTCACAGGACAATCTCTATATTTGCCGCGATTACCGGCAACAGCCGTTCCCCTTGAAACACCCCTATCCACCCCCTCAACGGTACCTATCGATACGCCTACATTTACACCTACAGCAGCAGCGGCCACAGCGTCGCCCACAACGGTGCCTATCGATACGCCTACATTTACACCTACAGTAGCACCAGCCACACCGTCGCCCACAACAGCGCCTGTCGATACACCTACATTTACACCTACAGCATCGCCCACAGCAATACCTATTGACACCGCCACATTCACACCTCCACCAAACGTCACAGGAGAGCCACCGGCAATAACACCGGTACCGCAGCCAACTCCATAGTAACCATTGGCGCTAATTCGTTCCCAGATACCCTCTGCCGGTTACCGTCTAGGGTGTTAAATCTGATGTTTCTTGCAACAAGATTTTTTATGCAAAAACAACGCCTGTACATTGAGTAATTCTTCTTGACATAAGAAACACGATTGCCCTATCTCAAATCTTTGGCAATTCAGAACGGTTGTGCTAATATGTACAGACTATGATTCCCTGAAAATTCCAAATTTCCAGAGAAATTAAGGAAGTTGACACATGATCAATCAACAATTGACAACGGCCGTCACCCACCTCGCCCAAACAGCCCACACATTTACGGATATTGATTTAAGCCAACCTTACCATTGGCGCAAACATGATGAAGGAGTACGCCTTGCTTTTTTGGGCACAAGCCAAGAGCTGCGTGATTTGGCTGTGCAATGTGTTCAGGAACGGCAGAAGAGACAAATGTCGATCACGGCCGCTCAACACGTCCTGGCCCAAAATCATCGTGGCTACCGAACATTGCAAGCCGTTTTGCTGGGCGTTACAGAAGCCGAATATGATCAGGAACCAGCTGCCAATGAGTGGCCGCTGCGGGTAGTACTCGGTCATATTGTTGCTGCCGAACGGTGGTTTCACACATTGGTCTTTGTGGGTCTGCAACACAAACAATCTAGTAAATTGCCGCCCCTGCTACCCAATGACGCCCCAGAAACAATCGTGGGGCCTGATGCCGACTTCTGCCAAATTATGGAAGAAGGCTCACTGGCAGAAATGCAGGCATATTATGAGAAACTCCATTTCCGATCCTGGGCGCGATTCGGGGGGATAACTGCTGATGAGTTAGCCGCCCCTTCTCCTGTCTGGTGGGAAGAGGAAACGTATTCGCTGCAATATCGGCTGCACCGTTTTGACGCTCACCTGCGCCAACATCTCATCCAGGCAGAGAAAACGTTAGTCATGCTCGGCCGTTCGCCTACAGAAGCCCACCGCTTAATCCGTTTACTGTTTGACGCCCTGGCCGAAGTGGAGGGGTTGACGATTGGGGTTGAGCGCCTGTTGCAAACAAAGCAAGTTGAATTGGCGGCCGTTATTCAGGAACGAGCAGAGACGATTTCAGCCATTGTACAACAGACACAAAATATTGTGGCCGATTGAATATTGATCGTTGACAATTGACGGAGGTGGCGCAATGGTACAAGTGAAATTTACACGGCATTTGGCACGTTTTTTTCCTACTCTGGACAATCCAACAGAGGTTGACGGCCGTACGGTTGCCGACATCATTCACAATCTTGATCGGGCCTATCCTGGGCTGGCGGCCTACATTGTAGACGAACGTGGCCGTCTACCAACTTATCTTTGGCAGCACAAGCGGCAACCTGTTCTACTCGGCCGACCGGGGTGATACATGGGAATGTATAGGGAATTATTTTCCACCCATCTACTCGGCTCGATTTGCATGAGAGAAATGAGATTGGAGACTGACTACTGCATCTAAGCAGATACTTTGGGTAATACAATCAAATCAATATTGTGCTGGCGAGCATAATCAAAGAGAGCTGCGGCCGTGTCAGCCACAATACTATCTACCATGACCACCCCAGACATTTGCGAGGATATTTTTGCTTGCAAACCACGCATAGTCGTAAACAACCTTTCCTCATCCAACTCCACTTCGCAGCCAACATGCAGTATTGTCACGGTTCCATCTACCTGCCGTATTTTGAGCATCAGATCAGCCAATTCAGGCTCATCCAAAACTTGGCAGTCAAATGGCAGCAGCAAACGACGAAATCTACTTTCATCCTTGCCAGCCAACAGTTCACGTGCCGAATCTAGGGGCAGACAAGGAACGATAGGTATATTGTCTAAACTTTGGGGGGATACGGCCGTCATCGCAATCATTAGATCTCCTCTCCTCCCACCGATACAACGACGGTAATGACCCTACGGCATCACATTGGCTCATTTGGTGGTGATTTGTCTAATTCCAGATAGGAATGCCTACAGTTTAATAGATTTATCTCATCAACGCAATATAAAATTTGCATAAAATCATACAAATTTCATTTACCTGATTTGGACATTTCAACCAGCAAACTGGTCAACTACTCCGACTGGATGATTCTGCAATTGCGCGTAGAAATAGTAATTCAACAAATTGAAGCTCATTAGACTTTGTTGACAATTCAACAACAATGGTTAAATTGCGCCATCAAGATGATGGGTACTTTATTAGTGGTGGCCATTGAGTATCTACAACCCGTCCATGAAGAATACGCCTCGGCCGGTCTGTCCCGCGGCGACTCCAGACAATAACAACCATCTGCGGTCAACCGTCTAGTGTCAATGTCCATCCTCCACAGGTAGGCCAGCTAGGCGCATAATTTTCAGGGCATTGGTTGTTGGGCAGGGACCGGAATGCAGTTTGTAGTCAAAGACCATACGGCCGTCAGCCACATCATCCCGAAAATGAAAATTACGAATCTGGCTGCTTTCATCAGCTAAATAGACCAGTTCCAAATCGTGGGTAGCAATCAGACCCACCCCCTGCCCATCGGCTAAGGCGCGAATGTAAGAACGGCTGCCAATGAGCCGTTCCCGATTATTGGTTCCCCGGAAAATCTCATCTATCAGGAAGAACAACGGCCGTTCATCTTCCCGGTGTAATTCTGTTAACAACTGTTCCAGCCGCCGCACTTCAGCATAAAAGAATGAGTAGCCATCAGTCAGGGAATCGGCTACCCGAATTGAGGCAAACAACCGGAACAGCGACGTTTGCAGCGATTCAGCTACCACCGGCGCGCCCGCATAAGCCAAAACCAGATTGATGCCCAGTGTCCGTAAAAAGGTACTCTTTCCAGCCATATTAGACCCGGTAATAACAGCCACCGAACCAGCCCTCTCAACGTGATAATCATTACACACTCGCTCCGAAACGGGAACCAGCGGATGACCGATTTGCCGAGCCTGAAAACGAACTGGTTCCGTCACGATTTCGGGAAAGTGGGCCACACTGGGGTTGAGCCAGGCAAATGTTGCCAGGCTGTTTAACGCTTCCAATTCATACCAAATGTCCAGCCATCGGGGCAGATGGTCGGCCAGGTTGTGGAGACATTGGGCCATACGGTAAGCAAAGTACAGATTCCAGGGCACAATGGCATTGAGCAAAAACCCAACGAAAGGATGTTGCTGCACCCCCACCCCGGCGGCTACTCTTTTGGCACGGCGGATATGCTGCGACGGCCGTTCCCCCTCATCCAAAAACGGCGTACACAATGTTTGCAGATGGGGTGTGCGCTTGAATCGGTTTGATTCCAAAAAGCCAAATACTCCTTGCAGCGTTTCTAAACTGTCCTGCAAAAACAGCACATCACGAAACAGAGAACTGGTGTTACGAGAGCCTAAGGTAACGTACAGTCCAACATAAATAATCCAGGGTATCAGCCACACATTGGGCAAGATGCCAGCCATCCCCAACAAAAACAGACTGATGTTGATGAACGCCAATGAAGCCAAACCGATGAGCAACGGCCGTACTGCTTGCGGATCACTCGTTTCTTCCAGCCAATCTGCCATTGTCTGTCCTGAAAATCGATCTGATTGGGTGACAAGGGTAGCTTGCAAGGCCAGCCGATCACGGAAGTGAGTCAGTCCTTGCAGTTCCCCAACTAACGCCTGCCGCCGGGCTATCATTTGGGGATTGGGGTCAGTGTGCAGCAACCAATCACGTAATCGCTGGCTGCCTGTCTGGGAAACGGCCGTGTCCAACAAATGATGCAGTGAACGCGGTCCCAACAAATCTAAATCAGTAGCAAAAGGATGGTCGAATCGTTCTGGTAAGGATAGGGGTGGCGGCAGATTTTCCCAATCTAAATCCAGGCGGGCCAGATGGGTTTGCTTGAGATTTAACAAAATTTGGGCACGGGTTACGGCCGTGTCTACCCGCCGGTGTGAGATAACCAGAATGATAAAGGGGATGAAGGCGACGGCCGTGACGGCCGCCCAGGGCCACGCTCCCCAATTCAAAAAGGTAAAGCCGCTGAGTAACATCGCCAGCCCGAATAAAACAAGCCGGACGCGAGCCAGCCGGTCACTAAGCTCCTGCCATTGTAAAAGGCGACCTGCCAATCGCCGTACCTGATTTTGCACCATTCGTTGGCGTTTGTTACGTTTTTGCATTTTATGGGGGAAGCATCAGAGTAAAGGTTCCACTTTTTGAAAGGGCAGAACCTCTCGCCGCTTAAAAAGGAACCTTCTCATCACCTGTCAGGCGGATAAACCATTCGGTTAAAAAGTTCATAGCATCCTTAAAACGGTTAGCGGGCAGCAGCTTGTAACTGGTAACTTCGTAAGAACGATACAACTGACCATACACCTTCTGAAAATTTGGCTCTGGCATGGCCATGGCAACAGCCTTGACTGCCTGGCTTAACTGCGATGCCTGTGCTTCTGTGATGATGCGTTCATCGTCGGTCAATGTGGCTTCGATCTGGTCTAGCCGTTCTGTGTGAGAAGCAAGCTGCGTTTCTGTTTGCTTCAAGCGAGCATCCAAAACAACCTGCTGTCGCGCCAGCTTGACAACGGCCTGAGCCATTCGGTAAGCGTCTACAACATCGCGGTCGGCCGTTTGCAATAAATTCTCAAAATCATCATCGGTTGTCAGGTAACCTTCCTGAAACGCTTCCCAGAGAACAGCAGCCGCTTCTTCTTGAAATCTTTCCAGTTTTACCCGAATCTCATCCTTCACCATGCTGGTGCGGATACCAGTCAACCAAAGTGGCACCAAATCTACCCGCAGCACGTAAGTATCTCGATCTCCCTGAATGGTATGTATTTTACATACCATTAAACCGTGCTTCAGAACGTTATTTCTGTTGATGCGCTGCCGCTGTCCCTGATCATCAACATCTAACGCCCGGCACATATGTCGCAAGGAAACATACACACGGCCGTTATTGGCGCGCACGGCCGTTAAATCATCCCCATAAAAGTCAATAGATCGTTGTTCAATGGGGAGCAAAGATTTCATATCTGCCATGTGACCCTCCTCATAATATCATCATGGGGTAGATAGTTTATCTACCCCTTTGAACTCTATATACATCTTGCTATTGTAAACCAGCCAGATGCATCCCATCATCCAAAATTGCCTGCACTTTATCCTCATGCGTCGTTTCACAATAGACGCGGATGATTGGTTCTGTGCCGCTAAACCGCACCAGCAACCAGCCCCCATCCTCCATTACAAATTGATGGCCGTCTATGGTTACAATGTTGGTCACTTTTAAGCCGCCAATTGTGGACGGCCGGGCGGAGGCTACATTGTGTTTAATTTCAGCTTTACGGGACTGGTCAAAGTAAGTATCAATGCGATTGTAATAGTGGGGGCCAACCTTTTCAAAAAGATCGTGCAGTAGTTCAGATGGTTTTTTACCAGTTTGTACCATCATGTCCAGCATGTACAACCCGGCTAAAATACCATCCCGTTCCGGCACATGGCCGCGGAAAGCGTAACCGCCGCTCTCTTCACCGCCAATCATAGCCCCCACTTCTACCATTTTGGGGGCGATATATTTGAAGCCTACGCCCGTTTCATACACAGGCACATCATAAATTTTAGCCAGCTTGTTGAGCATTTTGGTGGTGGAAATGGTTTTTACGATGGGGCCGCGCTCGCCGCGAACTTCCAGCAAGTAGTACCCCATCAGCCCGTACACGCGCAGTTGGTCCATGAAACGGCCGTTTTCATCCCCAAACCCTACCCGGTCCGCATCCCCATCATTGATAACGGCTATATCGGCCCCCACTTTGGTCACAAAGCTGAGACCATGATCTACGTTGGGGGGAATGGGTTCAGGACGGGTCATGTGCGGGTAAATGGGGTTGCGCTCATTGTGAACTTCTTGCACATGGGTTTTACCGTCGGCTAACAAACGGGGGAACCAACCGGCGCCATTGCCCCACATGCAATCTACCAAAATATTGAAACCAGCATTTTTGATGGGATCAAGTTCTACAAGGTGGTTTAGTTGTTCGATGTAAGCTGGAGCAGCATTGAATTTGTGAATACGGCCATCGCTCATACCGTCATCCAACTTCATCCGCTTCACCCCGGAAATATCCGGAATCAAGGCTTCAATCTTCTTCAAATCAGCCGGAGGAATGGCGCCGCCGTTGGGGTCGCGTACCTTAAAACCACAGTCCCAATGGGGGTTGTGGCTGGCGGTAATGTTGATCGCGCCGCCCGTTTGTTTGTGTACGGCCGCGTACGAAATCGTCGGCGTCGGGGTAGCCCCATCGGTTAACCAAACTTGAATATTGTTGGCCGCTAATACTTCGGCAGCCGCGGCCGCAAAAAACTCTGCCTGAAATCGCTTATCATATCCAATCACAATTCCTTTTTCGGCCAGCCCTTCCTGCTGAATAAACGCGGCAAACCCCTGCGCGCAGCGCCGTACATTGTCAAACGTATAATCATCCCCAATGCGGCCGCGCCAACCGTCTGTACCAAATTTTATATCGCTCATTTTTGTCTCCTTTTTCATATGCGTATGTCGTATGCCGTATTCCGATTACGGGATACGAATTACGGATTACAGTTCACCCTACATCGGCACCTGCCCTGCTTGCAACAGTTCAATATCTGCTTCCACCATCATCTGTACCAATTCCGGGAAAGTCACTTGCGGTTCCCAGCCCAGTTGTTGGCCCGCTTTTGCAGGGTCGCCTACCAGTAAATCTACTTCGGCCGGACGCATAAAGCGTTTATCCTGCACCACATAATCATGCCAATCCAGATTGACACTGCCAAAGGCCTGTTGCAAAAACTGTTCTACAGAATGTGTTTCTCCGGTAGCCACCAGATAATCATCTGGGGTGTCCTGCTGCAGCATCAGCCACATCGCCTGCACATAATCACCAGCGTAACCCCAATCGCGCCGGGCATCCAGAGTGCCCAGACGCACCTCATCCGCCAGACCCAGCTTGATTTTAGCCACATGATGCGTAATTTTACGGGTCACAAATTCCATCCCACGACGGGGTGATTCATGGTTAAACAAAATACCGGAAGTGGCGTGCATATCATAACTTTCACGGTAATTGATGGTAATCCAATGGCCGTAAACTTTGGCCACGCCATAAGGGCTGCGTGGATAAAACGGGGTCGTTTCCTTTTGCGGCGTTTCGACCACTTTGCCAAACATTTCGCTGGAGCTGGCCTGGTAAAAACGAATTTTGGGGTTCACAATACGAATTGCGTCCAACATCCGGGTAACGCCCAGAGCGGTCACATCCCCAGTGAAAACGGGCTGCTGCCAGGAAGTTTGCACAAATGATTGTGCAGCCAGGTTATATACTTCATCCGGTTTGTGTGCTTCCAAAATGTGAATAAGAGAAACTTGATCTCCCAGATCGCCAGATACCAGGCTGATCTGGTCTTGAATGTGGGCGATACGGTGAAAGTTGACGGTGCTGGTACGGCGGGCCATACCGACAACGTCATATCCTTTTTCTAGCAGGAATTCGGCCAGATAAGACCCATCCTGCCCCGTTATGCCGGTTATTAAAGCAGTTGGCATGATTATTACCTTCCTTGTTTATGGTTTGATTGCACATTGTGCATTTTGCGGAGGGATTATAACGTAGCCAGGGGGTAATTGGGTAGCCAAGATGATATCTTCTGATGATTACCCATAAATCCCCATAGGTCACGGGAAAGGTTGAAGAGCCAAGAAGTTGGATAAGCCATTTGTTCCAGCCGAACTGGGTTATAATGTTAGTGAATTGTTGAGTCTGGCTTAAGTTTAGTGTACTTAAAAAGTCACCGACGATATCGAGATCACAGAGGAAAACCAGAGAAGTTCCGCTTCATTTATTATTATGCCTGAGATTCATCACACTCGACCTGCCTTTTCATTAGAGGAGGCGGCTGAAATTGCAGACAGGTTATACGGCCGTACCATCATCCCCACCCCTCTTCCCAGCGAACGAGACCAAAATTTCCATCTGACAACCAATTCTGGTCAGGAATATATCCTCAAAATTTCAGGGACAGCTGAAGATGTCTCTGTGCTGGAATTGCAAAACCAAGCCATGATTCATCTGTCTGCGGTTTGGCCGGCCGCCAATATGTGTCCAAAAGTGATAGCGGCCGTCAGCCACCAAACCATCGAAACGGCCACAGACAGCAGCGGCCAACCTTACCCGGTGCGTCTGTTAACTTACCTGCCAGGGACACTTTATGCCCACCTCCAACCCCACGACGCCCATTTGCAGCGAAGCCTGGGCCGCTTTCTAGGTCAGATCGATAAAGCATTAGCGCCATTTGAACATCCAGCCGCCCATCGCCAGCTTAATTGGGATTTAACTCAGGCGGCATATATTGATGATTATACGCAATACATTCAGGATAAAGACGACCGTGTCCTTGTCCAATCCCACCTGGATACCTTCCAACAAAACACCTTACCGCAACTTCCACACCTGCGTCAGCAAATCATCCACAACGATGCCAATGATTACAACATCCTGGCGCTAAAAGAGCCATTGCAGTTTAGCATCATAGATTTTGGCGATATGGTGTATGCACCAGTTGTGTGCGAAGTGGCCATTGCCGCCGCTTATGCTCTGTTGGAACAGCCCGACCCCATCCTGGCAGCAGCACAGGTGGTCGCTGGCTACCATGATGTATATCCGCTGCTGGATAATGAAATCAGTCTGCTTTTTAATCTCATCGTCATGCGTTTGTGTGTGAGCGTAACCATGTCCAGCTACCAGCAGGTACAAAATCCAGAGGATGCCTATTTGCAGATTTCGGCACGGCCGTCTTGGGCAGCCTTACGCAAATTAGACCAGTGTGAGGCTGGTTTTTCTCAGGCAGTTTTTCGTTATGCCTGTGGATTGCCATCTTCAGTTTTCAGTGAGCAGTTTTCAGTAGATAGCCCGACAATGGATGGTGGGAAAACGGGATTGTTTGGAAAGGATATTTTGGGGAAACGGGGTCAGTATATTGGGTCTAATCTGTCTGTATCGTACAACAAGCCATTGAAGATTGTACGGGGAACCATGCAATATTTGTATGATGAATACGGCCGTGCTTATCTCGACGCGGTAAACAATGTGCCTCATGTCGGCCATTGTCACCCACGAGTGGTACGAGCCGGACAAACTCAAATGGCGCTCCTCAACAGTAACACCCGTTACCTGCACGATTTGTTCGTAAATTATGCGGAACGGTTGGTGGCTAAATTCCCCGACCCGCTCAATATGGTCTATCTGGTCTGTTCTGGCAGTGAAGCGAATGAACTGGCTTTGCGGCTGGCACGTACAGCTACCGGCCGTCATGATATGTTGGTGTTAGATGGCGCTTATCATGGCAATACAGGAGAACTGGTTAACCTCAGCCCTTACAAGTTTAATGGCCCTGGCGGCAAAGGCGCTCCGCCCTATGTCCATGTTGTCCCCATGCCTGATCCGTATCGCGGGCTGTACAAGGGCTACGGCCGTGCCACCGCCCACCAATATGCCCAACACGTCCAGGAAACGATCACTCATCTGCAAGAAAAAGGAACGCCCCCGGCTGCCATGATTGCCGAACCCCTACTAGGCTGTGGCGGCCAAATCATACTGCCCAATGGCTATTTAGAAGCCGCATTTGCTTTTGTACGGGCGGCCGGTGGGTTGTGTATTGCTGATGAGGTTCAGATTGGATTTGGCCGGGTGGGAACCCATTTTTGGGGTTTTGAGACACAGTATGTTATCCCCGACATTGTGACGTTAGGGAAACCGATTGGCAATGGACATCCGCTGGCGGCCGTTATAACCACACCAGATATTGCGGCCGCCTTTGACAATGGTATGGAATATTTCAATACATTTGGTGGCAATGCAGTCAGTTGTGCCATTGGCACGGCCGTACTCGATGTCATCGAACAAGAACATTTGCAGCAAAATGCGCTGGAAGTGGGTAATCATCTGTTAAACAGGCTGCGCCGTTTGCAAAAAAAACACCCCCTCATTGGGGATGTGCGCGGTTTGGGTCTATATATTGGGGTTGAATTGGTACGTAACCGGGAAACATTAGAAGCGGCGGATACGGAAGCAGCGGCCGTTGTCAACCAAATGAAAGAATGCGGTATCCTCATCAGCACTGACGGCCCTCTGCACAACATCCTCAAAATCAAGCCTCCCTTGGTTTTCACCAAAGCAAACGGTGATTTATTAGTTGAGATGTTGGATTTTACCCTGCGAGAAAGTATCTAATCATCTATTTTATGATTCCACCGCTTCTCTGTTAGTGACGACAAATACAAAAAATAAACGGCAAATGACAACTACCACACAATCTTTGCAGTTTTCTCTTGAACATTCTTTTGTTTAACATTTTCATCGTACACTCCTTAATGTCTTTCCAATTATTATTACTGATATCCAAACTATAAGTTTTTTCAAAGCCCAATGGTGTAAAAAAACAGTGAACAAAATATTTGATGTCCGTTATAAAACCGGTTAAAATCGTGACATCTTAACGAATCTGCCAAAATAATTGTTTTGCCAAAATAAATAATTACAAGTAAGTACCCATATAGAGGTTTCTATGTTTGGTAGCTTCTCCACACCAGAAGATGGCGTATTTCGGTTCCAGGTTTGGCCGACTGAATATCGAAAAATCACCCAACACTTTGGCGTTAATCCGCAAAACTATGCTCAATTTGGACTACCTGGTCATGAAGGAGTAGATGTTCGGGCGCCAAGTGGAAGCAACATATATTGTGTCGCTCCAGGCACAGTCATACAAGTTCACACGAATTCAGATGACCACAATTACGGTATTCATGTTCGTATTCAACACCAACAAAACTATGTAACCATTTATGCCCATTTACAGAAAGCGCTAGTATCAGAAGGGGAAGAAGTTCTAAGCGGCACACTCTTAGGATATGCGGACAACACCGGTAACAGCTTTGGTTCTCACTTGCACCTCACCCTAAAAAAGTTAGATATAACTTATCAGGGATGGCCACGAAATATTATTGATCCGACGCCTTTTTTATTGCCGTTGTTAGGTTGGCAAGAACCGTCTGGACCTTATGAAGAAGGCTGGATACAAAAAAACAGTTTGGTCATTCAAGGGAATCTCGCTCAGGCAAATCCAGGAGGGGCAACCTTATATACGGCAAGAGACAACAGTCTATCTATTGCTGGCGGCACAATAATACTTATTGAGGATAGCGGCGACCAAATATACGTCTCAGCAAAGGTGCCAAAGGCAGCCCTCGGCCAGGATGATCCAGAAATTCCCACGATCCCCACCCCGGAACCCACACCTAATATTGCTACGGTAGCCGGCTGGGGTTGGGCTGAACGGCTGAATGTGATCGAAACTCAAGCAATTATAAATGCCGTACATGGCATAAATCTTAGAGCTGAACCCGATGAAAACAGCCAGAAAATTGGCATTATTCAGGCAGGTAGCACAGTTTCAGTTACAGGAAATAATCATAACAATTATTTACCAATTCTCGTTCGGAGAGCTGATTTTATTGGGTCAGTTAGATTGACTAATGAACCCCTATCAGAAGAGGTAATTGAGCTAACAAATCTACCAGATTCCATTTTATTAGGATGGGGAAGAAAATCTTTTTTTCAACCACAGCAGCGTCATATTATTGCTCGTCACCGGGGAGTGTCTGTTTACAGTCGGCCGTCTAACAGCAGCGCTTTAATTGGTGTCATCCAGGGTGATACCCCCGTCCTGGTCGCAGGTTTAGAAAAAAGCGGTTACATGCCTGTTTTGGTAGATAAAAACATGATGATCAGCATTGTGGGAGATAGTATAGATGTGGAGATACCAGAAAAGATCCCCGAAAGTCAAAAGATATTAGCGCTAGATGAGACAGTTGATGACAAAGACGATTTGCCTGGCTGGGTATTGACCAGTGATATTCAACGAGATGGAGATCATGCAAAAAGCAACTATTACTTGACCATACGATACAAACCAGACAGAAATGCGGCTGTAGTTGGTTATTTACCCCCTACCGAACTTATGTTAGTCATGGGAATGTCTTTTGGGGAATTTACGCCTATTCGAGTTGAAGAAACGGCCGTGCAACCCCACCTACCTGACTCCTCTTTACTTGCAGAACCTGGCAGCTTCGGACAGGCACAAATAGGTCTTCACGCCTCCGCAGACCCCGACATTGCAGAAGCCGAACACCAGGTATTTAAGGAACTAAAACCCGGGATTATTAAAGTGCTATCCTTCCACAACCCGGCAAACATTCGCCGCCTCGCTGATGAAAATCCCCACGCGAATTGGATCATAAGAGCCTTTTTAGACTTCGGGCAACGCAATATCACCCCGGCCAAGTTTGTAGAATATACGATAGGCGATGTACAACGAACCCTGTCCACACTTAAAGACAAAATGGTGGTCGTTGAATTACACAATGAACCTAACTTAAAAGCAGAAGGACTGTATCATAGTTGGCAGGACGGACTTGGTTTTTCAAACTGGTTCTTAGATGTTCTAAGTCGTTATCGACAGAGACTACCTCATATTAAATATATTTATCCTGGTTTATCTCCCGGCAGCTCTGTCTCTGGAATGAAAGTGGATCATATTCAATTTTTGGAGGCAAGCCGTAAAGCAGTTGATGCCGCAGATGGTCTGGGTACTCATCTTTATTGGTCTAGCGTCTATCCCATGAGCCGGGCTTTAGATGTATTGGATGACACTATTTCCCGATTCCGTAATAAACCTATTTGGATAACAGAGGCCAGCAACAACAAGGGCGGCAATTCTGACAGCGAAAAAGCGCAACAATATCTACAATTTTGGCGTGCTTTACAAGACCGACCTATCGTTCAGGGAGTTACCTACTTCGTTGCCTCCGCCAGTAATCCAGCATTTGCTGACGAAACGTGGGTCGGCCATAATATCAGCAAAATTGTTGGCGCCAGATAGTTGATCTAGACTTCGATGTCAATCATCTCCTTGAAACGGGGATCATCTCGTATGAAATCAAAATCTGGATCCCATTTAATCCATTCTTTTTGCACAAGACCCTGGTTCAATGCCGCCCGCAATAGCTTCAGAGCTTCTTCTTTGTTGCCAACAATTGATTCAAAACAGGCCTGGTTATACTTACTGGCCCCCTGAATTAGCTTTTCGGCTAGGACTATTGTCATTTCATACTTTGGTTTCCAACCAAGTTTCTGATAAACACCAGCTAAAGATGCGTGAGAAAATGCGTCTTTAGGATTAATCTCAATTGCCTTACAATAAGCCTCTATTGCTTCTCCATATTTCCCTAACGCGTGGCAAACATCCCCCAGACCACTAAAATATTTAGCCATCTTTGGTTCTAACTTACAAGCCTTCTGAAAAAGCAATACGGCATCTGTAAGATTCCCCTTTTCACAACAAAGGTTTGCCAGACTATAGTAAGCCATAGCGTAATTTGGATCGGCCGTCACAGCTTTTTGTAACATTTCTTCAGCCTTCTTCAATTGCCCCTGGCTAATGTAAAAAGTTCCCATGCCTACAAAAACACGGGCATTATTATTATCGTTACGAAGCGCTCGTTCATAAGCAGCAAGTGCATTGTAAGAATGCCCCAGGCACCAATATGTTTGTCCCAAACCGATATGGGAATCTGTATGGGAACGATCCAATCTTATGGCTCTTTCATAAGCAGCAATAGCTTGCTCATATTCACCAAGCCTTCTATAAGCATCTCCAATGCCACAACGCACCTCGGCCGATTTCGGATCGATCCCAACAGCTTTTTGGTATAGGTTCAAGGCGTCTTGCTCTTGTTTTTTTATAATGTAAATGCGGGCCAACCCATTCAGGTAATCAACATTTCTCGAATTTAATACAGATTCCCGTTCAAGATAATGCCGCGCCACTTCTGTATCTCGGACTGCCAAATAATGGAGACCGAGAGCGCCAAGAGTCGTTACATCGTGGGAGTCTTTTTGCAAAACTTTAAGACAGGCAGCAACCATTTCCTCCGGTTGATTACATCTGTCGTAGATTTGGGCCATTAATTTTAAGGCATCCAGGTTATCTGGATCAAGAATGATAACTTTTTTAATGCAATCAGCGGCCTGGTGAAATTCGTCTTGATTGAAGTACAAACGGCCGAGACCAAAATGAGCCTGGATATGTTGGGAATTAAGCTCTGTTGTCCGCTGGTAGGCGATTTGAGCTTTACCAACCATTCCCAGTTTCCACCATGCTTCCGCCAGGCCATAATTAGCATCAATACAATCTTCGTCTTTTTCCAGCACTGCTCTAAAGGCATCGATCGCTATCTGGTTGCGACCCTGAACCAGAAATGAAAATCCTAAACCCAACTCAGCCGGTAGATAGTCCGATTGTTGCTGGAGGCTTTTTTGGTAGAGGGTTACGGCCGTTTCCAACTCACCCATCTGACGCTTCACATCACCCAACCTGACTACAGCTTCTGGCCATTGCGGCTTTAATTGCAAAGCTTTCTTAAAAGCACCTTCAGCAGCAGCATACTTCGCCAATTCATAGCACATTTTACCTAAACCAAAATAACCAAACGGGTCATCCTCATCAGCTTGTATACCACGCTTGTACAGCTCCATTGCCGGGGCAATCTCTCCACTCTTTGCTTGTAGATTTCCTAACCCAATATAAGCTTGGGCAAATTCTTCATCATTAGCAATGGTCAACTTAAAGGCCTGTGCCGCGTCTTCATCTAAATCACGATTCGCCAAAATTTTGCCCAAACCAAAGTAAGCAGTGGCCAGCTTATCATCCAGGTAAATTGCCTGCCGGAAAGCCTTCATCGCTTTACTATCACTCCTCTGGCGTGCGTATAAGTTTCCCACAGAAACGATGACATGAGGTTGGTTCTGGTCTAATGCCAATGCCTGTTCATATAACTTTAGAGCCTTTTCATATTGCCCAACCGCTTCCCAAACTCGTCCTAACCCAACCAAAGCGCCGACATGCGTTGGGAACGTTTCGATGACCATTTGGTATGCTCTAAGAGCAGCCTGAAAATGACCTAGTTGGATGTAACTATCGCCTAAATTAACCAGCACATTGGGTTGATTTGGCCCCGCCTGCAACGAAGTCCGATACATTTGTACAGCTTCTACAGTTTGCCCGGTGGCCTGATACACATTCCCCAGTTTATTGTATAAAGCAACCGAATTGCCACCAGATTGAAGGGCAGCTTCATACAAGTTAACCGCATCTGGCAGCTTGTCACAGGCTAACCGCACATCCCCCAGAAGCTCATAGGCAGCCGGTAATTCAGGGTTCACCCGAATAGCTGTATGAAGTGGCCCAACTGCTCTTTCCAGATCGCCTTTTTGCAAATAGATACGACCTAAACCTACTAAAGCGGCATCTTCGTTTGGATTTGTTTTTATTACCTGAATATATGCCGCCTCGGCTTCTTCTGTTTGGCCGAACAGAACATACAAATTCCCCAACCCAACCAATGCAGGTTGATGATTCGGGTTTATCTTGATAGCCTGCTCATAGGCTAATACAGCTTGTTCAGTAGAACCTAATCGAGTATAAGCAAGGCCAAGATCAGTAAATAGTTCATAATCCTGGGTTTCTTCCATTAATACCTGTTGGAAACAGTCTACAGCTTTTTCAGGTTTATCAATTGCCAGATACACCTTACCTAATTCCAGGTGAGCTAACGTGAGACCGGGACTTAAACTTAAGGCATTTTGCAAAACATTTTCTGCTTCTGCAAATTTTGTCAATTGAGCGTAGACCTGGCCCAAACCGAGATAAGTTGTTGCCGAGCGAGGATTCCTCTCTAGCCCCTGCTGATACCAATGGAGCGCATCATCAAGCTTATTCTGAGAAGCCAGGACATTGCCCATGCCTATATATGGCTCCGCTGAATCTGGCGTTATTTTTCTCGCTCTCTCATAAGCATCTTTAGCTCTTTCAAGCTGACCATCATAATTATAGACAGTTCCTAATCCAAGAAAAACCCGTGTGGTTTGTATATTATTCTCTAAAGCTTCCTCATAAAGAGGCTGCGCCAAGACAAAATCTCCTAATTTGACATAGGTATCTGCAAGGCCCAATATAGCATTCGTATTTTGTGGTGACAATGATAATGCTTGATTATAGGCAGCTTTGGCTTCTTTGGTTTGATTGAGCGCCAAAAATACATCGCCTAAGTAATGAAAAGGGAAATTTCCACTGGGATTGTTTTCTAGGGCAGCCTGATAAGCATTGAGAGCAGCTTTTGGCTGTCCGGTTACACGGTAGACATTCGCTTTGCCACAATAGGCTGTACCATGATCTTGATCGTATGTGATAGCCTGATCAAAAAACCTCAGGGCTTTATCGTATTCCTGACGATGGTATGCCAGATGGCCCTTACCTGTGTGGGCGGCCGCATTGTGCGAATTCAGTTTGAAAGCCTGCTCAAAAGCTTTTTCGGCTGTTGCGTAATCACCTTTTTCCAACCACAAATTGCCCAATCCAACGTAAGCCAATTCATTGTCGGGCGCTACGGCCGCAGCTTGTTTGTAAAGTGATACCGCTTTGTCATACTCTCCGGCAACATAATTAATTTCACCTAAACCAATATAAGATTCTATACAATGATCATCTAAAGCAATTGCTTTCTGATACGCCTGCCTGGCTTCATGCGGCCGATTGAGTTCAGCAAAGCTACGCCCCAGGCCCGTATAACCGGAGGCCGACAAAGCGTTGCAACTTATTGCTTTTTGGTAAACCTGCAAAGCCTCATTTGTTCGTCCTAAACGGGTGTACACATTACCGATTCCCACAAATAAACTTGAAGATTGGCCCTGGCTGATCAAAGCTTTTTCATAAGTAGCAATCGCTTCATCCCACTGATGCAATTGGGCATAATTTTCTGCTAAATGGGTCAAGTTGATAGGTTGATTTGGCTCAATTTCCAATGCGTGTTCAAAATTAGCCAGCGCTTCTGTTGGTCTTTCCAGACAATAGTAGAGTTCCCCCAGCCGGACAAAATATTCAGCATCGGCCGCACCGTTGGCAATTGCCTTCTCATATTGTTTAATAGCTTTTTGGTAACGGCCGTGGGCTTCATACGCTTTCCCCAGACCCTCATAAGCTGCTGCCAATTCTGGGTCAATCGCAGCCGCTTTATTGAAGTTGATAATGGCCTGGTCAGTTTGATCTTCCTCTAAAAGAATCGTGCCCAAGCCGGTTAAGGCCAGATAACTATTTTCATCCAAACTTAAAGCATATTCGTAAGCTTGACGAGCCTCTGCCAAGGTCCCTTGCCTAGATTTGAGCGAACCGAGGTCAACATAAAAATCTGGATCATTTACCTCTTGCATATTGACTGACTCTAAGAGAGCGGTCGCTTCATCAAGACGGCCGTCTTCCAGATAAAACTGCCCTAATAAATGATTCGGAGCAACCAGTTCTGGCTCCAATTTCTTCGCCTTTTGTAGGGCTGTAATTGCCTCTTCATAATTACCTTGCACTTTATAAATCAATCCCAAACCAACATAGGGCATACCATAATAACTATTTTCAGCTATCGCTTTTTCATAAGCCTCAGCTGCCTCTTCTAGCCGGTTTAGTTTTCTAAGCACATTCCCCATACTGTTGTAACTGATGGCCCGGTTCATATCGTGGGACAATGCAGCCTGGTATAGTTCTAAGGCTTCTTCGTTACGGCCGTTTAATTCCACCATCAACCCCAGAAAATACACTCCCACCTGATTCTCTGGCGCCCACTCTATAACCAAATGCAACAAAGCCTCAGCTTCCTCAACATAGGTGGGCATCTTACTACTTTCAGGCCAGGTTAAGCGTCTAGCTAATAAAAGCATCTCTTCCGCAAACAATTCTCGTAAACGGTCACACGGGTCCGGCAAAGTCGAATCTACCGACATAAATAGCCTAACGGCCGAAGCCAATTGCTCCTGCATAATTAGTAGCCGACCTTTCAACAACAGCAAAATCGCTTTTCTCTCCGCATAATGATCCCCTGCAAACCAGCCACGCTCGTCCATAAAATCCACAGTAGAGATAAATTGTTCTAAATTCTCAGGCGTCCCTTCCTCATAAACCAGTTCCAGCAAAGCATACAAGTCCCGGCCACTCTCACTTAAAACGTCCTGAAACTGAGAAACTGTATGTAATAAACCACCGCAAAAATCTGCCCG
>JAAEOP010001203.1 GCA_024223125.1 Chloroflexota bacterium | reverse complement strand
GCGGTTGTTTTTGCAAGGCTTGCAGTGTGGGCAGTACATCGTCATACATCGTTGTGGGAAGCTTGCCATAGCTTTTGTAGATGCGGTAAGTTAAATCACGGCCGATTCGAGCATAGCCCATTCGCTGCAATAATTGTTTATACAATCGCATAATATCTTGCCGGGTTTGGGGCTGCACAATGCCATTGACCTCTCCCAAAGCCAGGTCATTGAGGTAATCGTGGCGAGCTGCTTTCACTTCTTCCAAAGTGCAGTTAATGCCTTGTTGTTGAAACAAAACGACCATTCGTTCTATATGAGAGGTTGATTTTTCTAACGTATACGCCAGGGTGTGGTCCCAATCAAAGAGGATGGTATGTATCTTGGGGCAATTCATAAGTAAACAAGGCTCCTTGTCATGGATGTGTTCATAATGGATATGTTCATAATGACTGTTTCATGGATTGTAAGCAGTTCGGCATGATTTAGGGGTGAAGAAAACGAAGATTTTTTGTAAAGATGGTCTAAATGGGTTGTTTAGTTAGAGATTGGAGGTTTGTAATCTCCCAATCTCTCAATCTCCAATCTCCCTCTTTTAAGGATACGATGTCGGTGCGGGGGTCATGGTGGGCGTTGGCAGGGGGGCAGGGGTATCGGTTACGTCGGGGGCTGTTGTTGGTGTGGGTGGCGCCGGCGTCAGGGTGGGTGCGGCGGGTGTGTCTGTTGGTGAGGGTGTGTTGGTGGGTACCGGTGTGTTGATGGGTACCGGTGTGTTGGTAGCAATGGCTGTTGGTTTGCTAATTGATGTTTCTGTGGCCGTGGGTGAGGGAGTGGCGGTAGCTGTTGGTTCTAAAAGCAGCACAACCACACGCTCCTCTACGGCCGTTGGCCCAGCCTCAGGATCATACAGATTATCCGGCCCAAATAAGATGATTCGCAGCGTCACCGGGCCAGACATATCAATATCGGCCGTGTCCCAGGATGCCAGAAGGCCATTTTCCACCGGCACATCCCGTTGTTCCTGCACTAAACCCCAGCCGCCTGGATTTTCACCCAGACCATATTCTACCTGATAGCCATTAAAGTTAGGCGCTTTGACTGTGCCCATGATTTCCACGAGGCCCGACACTTCTGCATTTGCTTGCGGTTGGGTGATATTGATTTCTGGTCGGGGGGTGTTTTCATCACATGCCTGCTGCGGTGGCAGTTCCAGGGGAATGGCAATGCCCCGTCTACCGGCCCACGCTTGCCCGCTGCCGGTTGTTTCCAACCATTGCCGGGCCACAAAGCGTTCTCGTTCCCACACTTCGGGACGGCCGCTAACCAAAATATCAAAAAAGCTGGCTTCGGCAACCGATTCCTGACAATGTTCGTTGGCTTCCAGGCCAGTCCACAAATCTACGGGGACTGTGCCAATAAAATCGGCGTCACTGTTCAGCGGCGGTTGGTCTTGGGCAAACCGTTCCACAATACGATTACTACAACCAGGGCCGGGGCGAGCGCCAGAGTCAGCGCAAATTTCCACATCAATAATGCTGCCAGACCGGACGAAATCTACCGGGGCGCGGCTAGCCAGATATTGGCTCATAAAGCGGTTCCAGATGGGAGACGCCATCTGATAACCCGACTGTCCCTCGCCTACGGGAGCGTTGTCGGTGTTGCCTGTCCACACGGCCGTGACTACTTCCGGCGTATAGCCAATCGTCCAGCCATCACGCACATCAAAGCGGCTTGTGCCCGATGTGCCCGTTTTGGCAGCCACCCGATGGGCGGGAATGGTTAGCAGATTATTCAGGCCAAATCCAGGCTGGCGCGCCCCATTGTCAGACAAAATATCACTGAGCAGATAGGCGTGTTCTGGGCGAACAACTTGCGCTTCTGTCCCCGGCGGGGTTTGTTCAAATTGCGCCTCCCCACTACCATTTTCAATACGGCTGATGGCGAATGGTTGAATGAACTGCCCCTGATTTGCCAGCGTTGCAAACGCGCCGGCCATTTCCAACGGGCTGATTTCGCCGCCGCCTAAGGTGAGGGAGAGGCCATGATTGCGCGGCGCACCCGTTTCCACACAGCCGTCATCTTGTAAGGAAGCAATTCCTACTTTTTGCATGTTGGCAATGAAGTTACAGACGCCGACATATTCCAGCGCTTTAACGGCCGGGATGTTATAAGAGTTGCCCAGCGACGGCCGTAAACGCAGCGGCCCATGAAAAGCATCATCATAATTTTTTGGCTGGTACGGCGGGTTGCCGCCATTGGGAAAGGAAGTAGGCACATCCCAAATGAGCGTACTGGGTGTCCAACCCTGTTCAAAAGCGGACAGGTACACCAGCGGCTTGATACTGGAACCAGTCGAGCGGGGAGCCAGCGCCATATTGACCTGGCCGTCAATTGTCTCATCCCCAAAATCCACACTGCCCACCAACGCTAAAATTTCCCCGGTAGCCGGCTGAACAACAACCATAGCCGCATTGTTAGCCCCGGCTCCATTGAGGGCGGGTCGGGCTTCTTGTACTGTCGTCTCGGCCAACTGCTGCGTGGCGGGGTCCATGGTGGTAAAAATGCGTAAACCGCCCCGGTAGATAGATTGCGCCCCCAATAAACTTTCGGCTTGCTGCAACACGGTAAAGATGAAATGGGGAGATTGTATCTGGCTGACAGAGGGGGTCATGTTGTAGATGGAAACGGCCGTTTCATTTTGTGCCGCCTGCGCTTGTTCCAGGCTGATGTGTCCTTCGGCAAGCATCTGGTTTAACACCTGTGTCTGGCGGATGAGCGCTCCTTCCGGGTTGGCAAAGGGGTCCCAAAATGCGGGCGCTTGCGGCAGACCGGCTAAGAGAGAGGCTTCGGCCAGGGTCAGGTCGGCGGCCGATTTGTGGAAGTATGTTTGTGCGGCCGCTTCAATGCCATAAGCCAGATTGCCGTAATAAATTTCGTTCAGGTATAGTTCCAGGACAACTTCTTTGTCGTATTTTTGGGCCATTTCGGCCGCCAGAATAATTTCCCGAATTTTGCGCCGCAGGGTAATTTCAGTTCGTTCTTCTTCGCTCAATACCAGCGCTCGTACCAACTGCTGCGTAATGGTGCTGGCCCCGGACACCGCTTCCCCTTCCTCGATGGCCTGGGAAATGGCGCGGGCAATGCCGATGGGGTCAAAGCCAGGGTTCTCGTAAAAGCGGGCGTCTTCGGTGGCGATGGTGGCGTTGATCAGGTCTTGGGAAATGCGATCCAGGGAGACGCGGGTACGATTGCCTGTTTCCGGGTCGGCCAGGGAAAAGATTTTGGCCCCGTTGCGGTCATAGATACGGGCTGTTTCAAAGCTGCTGGCTTTGGCTTCCAGGTCGCCAATCTGGGGCAAGTCAGAGGCGATGGAGCGGTAGGCAAAAGCGGCGCCACTGATAGCCAACATCAACATGACAATGAAACCGGCCACAAAAATAAGCAAACTTTTTAGCAGACAGCTGCTCCAATTACGACGGCCGGGACTGCGCCGGACAGGAGAGGGGGGTACATTGTCTCGGCCGGGAACGACAACGCGGGCGGGTTGGGTTGGCGGTGGCTGGCGCACAGGTTGGCGGCGTGCTGGCTGGCGTTGGGGTTGTGCCCGCTGCGGCTGTGTCAGTCTCGGTGACGGGGGCTGGGGCGGCGATTGGAGGGTGGGTTCACTGTCTGAGACGGGGGCGCCGGATAAGGGGGCGGGCGGGGGCGACGGCCGTTTATCTGTCGGCGGCTGTGTTTGTTGTTGGCGTCTGCCGGGGATGGCTAAATCGGGGCGCACCTGGGTGGCGTCGAGATCGCTTTCTAACGGCCGCCGTCGGGGCGTCAATTCATCGCTGGCTAAAGGCAAGGGCGCGGGGGGTGTTTCGGCGGGGGTTTGGGCTTCACCGGCCGACAAATCGCTCAAGGTAATGGTGGCATCGTCATCTTCACCATCCATTAAATCGAGCAGGGAGATCGTTTCCGTTTTATCGTCTGGGGATTGTGTTGGCGGGGGTGGGGGAGAAGCCTGCACTGAGCGAGACCGAAGTGGCCGTTCTTCTGCCTGGGGTTCTGCTTCTGTTTCAGTTTTTGATTTTTGTGTTTCTTGTTCGTCGTTCATCATTTTGTAATTGAATGGTAGGTAATCGGGGAAATTACGCACTTACCCAATTACTCAGTTTATTCTTTGCTTTTAATCAACATGATCCAATCGCCGCGTTGGGCTATTTTACCTTCATGATTTATAACGCCATACTTAATGGTAACGTTCCCGCCGCCCAGCCGACGAAATGCCTTTGTTTGCTTAACGGTAGCCCGAACATGGATGGTATCGCCAATGTAAATGGGCAAACTGAACTTAGTCGTCAGTTCCCGGAAAGCCAAAACAGTGCCTTCAATGACACCTGATTGTACCACGAGTCCGACAGCGATAGATTGCACCAGCAGCCCATGAGCTACGCGACGGCCGAAAGCGCCTTGAGCGGCAAACACGGCATCAGTGTGAATGGCATTAAAGTCGCCAGACAGCCCAGCAAAATTAACAATATCCGCTTCAGTAATCGTCCGCGATGCCGTTACTATTTCCTGCCCAATTTCAAATTCTTCAAAATACAAGCCGCGAGGTTGGTATGTTAGTTTGCTCATTTTTCCTCCTGAGTATGTGCGTTGCAAGTTTGCAAGTCACTTCATTATGTCCGCTCTGCGGCCGCTAACTTTTCGGCTTCATCGGCTACAGTGAGGGCGTCAATGAAATCATCCAGGTCGCCATTCATAACGGCCGCTAAATGATAACTTGAATACCCAATGCGGTGATCGGTTACGCGGGATTGAGGGTAATTGTAGGTGCGTATCTTTTCGCTGCGGTCGCCGGAGCCAACTTGCGCTTTACGGTCGGCGGCTACGGCCGCATGTTGTTTGTCTTCCTCAATCTCTTGCAACCGCGCCTGGATAATGGCAATGCCCAACATCTTGTTCTGGGTCAGGCTGCGCTCCGATTGGATTTTGACGAACATGCCGGTGGGTTTGTGAACAATGCGGGCGGCCGTAGCGTTCTTTTGCATATGTTGGCCGCCTGGACCAGAGGAAAAGGTAGAGGTAATTTCCAAATCCCGCTCATCAATCGTAATGTCCACGGCGGCCAATTCTGGCATGACGGCCACGGTGGCGGCGCTGGTGTGAATACGCCCCTGAGATTCGGTGACGGGCACACGCTGTACCCGGTGGACGCCGCTTTCAAATTTGAAACGGGAGTACGCCCCCTTGCCTTTGACGGAAAGGATCACTTCCTTATACCCGCCCACGCCAATCCGATTTTCGTCTACAATTTGGGTTTTCCACCCCCGGCCTTCGGCATAACGAGTGTACATTCGGCTGAGATCGGCCGCAAAAATCGCCGCCTCATCGCCACCCGTTCCGGCCCGGATTTCGATGAAGACATTATTATCGTCACGAGGGTCATTGGGAATGAGCAGCTTGAGCATCCGGGCTTCCAGCACTTCTTTTTGGACATTGAGATGAGTGATCTCTTCTGTGGCCAGGGCGCGCATCTCTGGGTCGTCTTCCAGTTCGGCCAATTCTTTGGCATCCACCAACTCTTGCAAAACCTGTGTATGTTCCCGGTAAGCAGAAACCAACGGTTCCAGGTCAGACCGTTCGCGGGCTAGAGCCGTTAATTTGACATGGTCGGCCAGCACGAGAGGGTCGGTCATCTGCATATCTATTTCTTCGTACCGGGCAACGACTTGTTGGATTTTGTCTAGCATATTTTCCTGACAGTTAGCCAAACCCTAAGGGTTTTGGAAACCCTTAGGGTCTAAGTAATCATCGTAAGCAAAGGGGGATTATAACGAGAGGGGTACGGCCGTCAAGCAGGATTAAGGCTCTGTGTAATAAACTACCGCCACAGCTCCCGGCCCTGTGTGTGTGCCAATAACGGGGCTGATTTCCGACAGGTATAATTCCTCTGGGGCAATCTGGCCCTGGACACGGGCATAAAGTTGGTTGCCTTCTGCGGGTGCGGCAGCATGGAGGACGGCCGCGTGGGTTTTCCGACCGGCCGTTTCTTTAGACATGAGTTGCAGCATATGGGCCACCGCTTTTTTCTTGGTGCGGACTTTCGTCAGAGCTTCAATCTTGCCCTCTTCAAAATGCAAGATGGGTTTAATGGAGAGCAAGGTTCCCAGGTAACGAGATGCGCCGCCAATACGGCCGCCACGATGTAAGAATTCCAGCGTATCTACCACAAACACAACCCGCATCCGGGGAATGAGTGTTTTGACAATTGCGGCCGCTTCCTGGTAATCGGCGCCATCTGCCACAGCTTTAGCGGCCGCTAAAGCCATAAATCCCAACCCCATGATGGTAAATTGGGAATCAATCACTTCAATGGGAACCCCTTCAACCATCTGGCGGGCGGCAATGGCCGAAGCGTAAGTGCCGCTGAGCGCCTGAGAAATGGTCAGGCAAAGGACGGCATCAGCGTTTTCGGCCGCTTTTTCAAATATCACTTTGAAATCACCGGGGGAGGGTTGTGATGTAGTGGGCATCTCTTTGGCAGTGGTCAGCCGCTTGTAAAAAACATCTGGCGTAATGTCTACATTATCTTTCAAGCTCTCCCCCTCCCAGTTGACGAGAAGCGGGATAACGTACATGTTGTACTGATCAATAATATCTTGGGGCAAATATGCCGTACTGTCTACGACGATGGCAACTTTTGCTTTGGCCATTGTTTCCTCCGTTTTCCTTCATTCACTTAGTTTGTACCAGTTTTCAGTGTGCAGTGTACAGTTTTCAGTATGTGTTCACGCCAGTACGGATTACTGCACACTGATTACTGAACAGTGATAGAATGTTAATCTGTTTTGCTCATTATGGCGAATTGGTACACGGCCGTCATTCAATGATACAATACACGCAAATACCCCCACAACAGCAGGATGGGACACAAATGAATCGAGAATATCATAGTTGGCACAGCCCTTCATTAGGGCAAGAAATGGAATTGTTAATTTTTGGTCACGCTGGAGCGCGTGTATTGGTTTTTCCTACATCCAAAGGCAAGTTTTTTGAGTGGGAAGACCGGGAGATGGTTGGGGCGTTACGGCCGCATCTGGAAAACGGCTGGCTGCAACTTTACTGTATAGATAGTGTAGACGCTCAAAGCTGGTATGCCCGTTGGAAACATCCCGGCGCTCGCGCCTGGCGGCAAATAGAGTATGAAAATTACCTGTTAAATGAAGTGCTTCCCCTTTCCAGGCAGAAAAACGATAATCCTTTTTTGATCACAACCGGGGCCAGCTTTGGCGCGTACCATGCTGTTAACTTTGCGCTGCGGCAACCGCATCTGGTCGGCCGTACCATCGGCATGAGCGGCATCTACGACATT
>JAAEOP010001202.1 GCA_024223125.1 Chloroflexota bacterium | reverse complement strand
CCTAAAATATACCATGAAAAACGCCAGCCTTCGGAGCCGTAAGCGGTTAGAATCGGTGGAACGATCAGCCCGGATATTAAAGTACCTGCTCCAATCCCGCCTGAAACGATTCCGGTGGCAAATCCTCTGTGATTTGCGGCAAACCAGGCCGATCCAAGTGCCATTGCAGGAACATAAGCGGCACCGTTCCCCAGGCCGGTCAATAAACGCATGGCAAAGGCAAAACCGAACGAATTGGCCAGTCCGGTAAGAATCATGCTGGCACCCATCAATAACAGTGCAAAGGTGATGACAATGCGGGTTCCAAATCGTGCGGCAAGGAATCCACCTATAATGGCCATGGAAAGATAGCCTATAAAATTGCCGGTTCCAAGCAAACCCAGTTGGGTATAATCGAATTTAAGCCCGTCCTTCATTGCCGGCAGAATAATGGTGTACGCCATACGTCCGAACCCGTGTGCCGCAATGGTTGAAAATAGTCCCATAAATATGACAACCCAGCCATAGTGCAATTTCTTT
>JAAEOP010001201.1 GCA_024223125.1 Chloroflexota bacterium | reverse complement strand
TAATTATATTAATCATCTTGACAATAACTCGGCAAATTCGTTAGCCAATCAACGTGAAATTTCCATTTTTACAGCACCTTACCCTTCTTTCGCTTTTCACTACCGTACACTTTTTATTTTCGGGAGAAAAATTTGCCTGACGGTCATCACCCCTCTATATTGTCCAGAATTTGATCAACCAAATCAATAATTATGGAGATATATCATGAGTGATAACCGTCAAGTGTATCGTCGCATACAATCTAAATTGAGACAACTGTTCCCCAAAAGATTAACAGGCAATCAGGCTCGCCATATGAATACATTAGCTGCAATGATAACGGGTATTGTCCAAAGCAAAAGTTGTAATTTAGGGGCAATGGCAGGAAAAACACCCACAAAAAATCAGGTTGCCAGTGTAGAAAAGAAGTTTTCTCGGTTTATCCAGAATGATAATATATCGTATGAGCTGTTTTCTTACCATTTATCACCATTATTTTGCAACAGCTATCCCAAACTGACTCGTTACTTTTAGCAATGGACGCCAGTGAAACGGGTCACAAATGCATGACACTGATGGTCAGTCTCATATACAAGAATCGTGCGATTCCTGTGGCCTGGGTTATAGTCAAGGGGAACAAAGGGCACTTACCAGAGGATGTCCATTTAGAATTACTCAACAAAGTGAAACCGCTCATTCCAGCCGGAGCAGATGTGATTTTCCTGGGTGATGGAGAATTCGATGGCAACCGTTTTCAGGCGACTATCAATAATGAAGAACAGTGGGAATACGTGTGCTGGTCACGAATATGGAATGCACACAAGAAGCGTGCCATTGGTATAGTTACCGCTTCACGATAGAGACATTCGTCTCCGACCAGAAAAGTCGTGGGTTCAATCTTCAAAAAAGTCACTTGTCGTCCCCAGAACGTGTAGCGAAATTATTGATTGCATCCTTCATAGCATATATTTGGATTATTTATCTGGGCATACTCGCTATCAAAAACAAGGCGCTTCCAGAAATCCACCAAAGGGGGCGTTGCGATCTCAGCTTATTTCAATTAGGTTTGCGCTATCTGGAGCGCATCTTAAATCAAGAGTTAGAGATACCTTTTGGGCTTATATTGCCGAAGTTAAAAAGTGTACGGTACTGAAAAATCAAGTAGTTTGCTTGACATGAAGCAATCGCACTTTTATTATATTCGTCACAAATTCTGCATGGAAAAATATTTTACAGAAAACGTCACGTTTAACGCCCTAGTAAGAGACTGGCGTTTGTGTGGCGGCAACAATTGGGGTGGAAGTCATTGTGGCTGTGGCCGTGGCAGTTTTAGCAGCCTGTTCCTGTTCTGGCTGTGCGGTGGGTAGATCGTTGATCACATCTTCCAGACCGGTAAGAAAGGCGTTGAGCGTATCGGCCGCATTGCCCGCTGCGGCGATTCGTGTTTCCAAGTAAACGGCCGTAACGCGCAATCCCGCAATATCCCCTTCACTTGTCGCCAACACATGTTCCACTTCAAGCGCCGTGTCGTTTAGTTGGGATTGGGCGGCGGCTTGTTGGGTGGCCATGCTACTGAGAATAGCGGATTGGGTTTCAACGGCCGTTTGCCGAGTCACAATTTCATCATCAAGCTGGTTACGCAACTGAACGTCGGCTTCATTGTAGGTAAGAGACCCATTGTTGAGCGACGATAGAACAGCCAATGTCAGTACCGCGCCAATCAATGCCCCTAAAGTGGCGCCGAAGATGATGGAGAAACAACCGCGTCGTACTGCCTGCTGCTCAAATTCGGCCGTTGGGCGGACGGGTGCTGGCGGGGGTGTGGGTGGGGAAACGGCCGTGTCTGTTTCTGTTCCTACCTCTATCTCTGCTTCCGTTTCCGCTTCTGTTTCAATAACTACTTCCGGTTCATCTCTATCGTTCATATAGCCTTCCTGTCAGATAATTTTACCCTGTCTGGCGGGTTGACGCTCGTTTTGGAATATGCTACGCTTTACCCGTCTTAATTAAAGGTTCAATCTGATGAAAATGTTATTAGCTGACCAAAATTTACAACACTTACCGGCGCTTTTATGCAGCGCAGGGATTGTTTGCTGGCATTTACCAGGGTCAACTTAATCACATTTCTTTTACGAATTTTGTGGCCACAGGTTTCCAGCCTGTGGCTTTTTTATTTTGGGAGATTGGTAATTGGAGATTTATCCAATCGTATCCGTTCAGACCCTAATGGTTTTTCGCTTAATCTAACAGGTACACTCAGGAGTAAAACCCTTAGGGTCTTGGTAGCCCCCTGAATGAGTACATAGAATGGTTATTCAGATTGTTTTTTCCGCCAAACATTTACTCGTCTTACGTAGCCTGACACCAGAGCCGGATGTTTTCGGCTGACGGCCGTTTGCTGGGCGGCCATCTGGTGTTGGGCAGGGTAATGACCAGTTTTCAGTTTTCAGTGAACAGTTTTCAGTATTAGTAAGATGAGGAATAGACAGATGATTCAAAAATATGATTTTAAGACGATTGAGAAAAAGTGGCGGCCGTATTGGCAAGAAATTGATTTGTACCAAACGGGGAATGATCCTCAAAAACCTACCAGTTACATTCTGGATTATTTCCCCTACCCTTCTGGCGCGGGGTTGTCGGTGGGACACGGCCGCAATTATGTGCCTACCTGCATTGCCGCTCGTTACCGGCGCATGAATGGCTTCAATGTGCTGCACCCGATGGGTTGGGATTCGTTTGGTCTGCCGGCCGAAAATTACGCCATCCAACACAAAATCCACCCCCATGAAAGCTCAAGCCGCTTTGCCGCCACTTATAAACGACAAATGCAGCTGATAGAATGTTCCTACGATTGGTCGCGGGAGTTTAGCTCAACCGACCCAGACTTTTACCGTTGGACGCAATATTTTTTCCTGCTGTTGTTTAAGCGGAGGTTGGCTTACCAGGCCATCGGCCGTCAATGGTGGTGCCCCCAATGCCAGACGATTTTGGCTAATGAACAGGTGGAACACGGCCGCTGCTGGCGCTGCGACAGCGAGGTAACAAAAAAAGATTTGAAACAATGGTATTTCAAAATCACAGCGTATGCCGAGCGGTTGATTGCCGATTTGGATACTGTTGATTGGCCAGAAAATATCAAGACAATGCAGCGGAACTGGATCGGCCGTTCTGAAGGCACAAAGGTACAGTTTGCTGTCCAGACCCCAGGGGTTTCAAATAGACAGGCTATATGGTCAGACAACTCTGAAAAACACCCTGGGGTCTCTATTGCCACCTTTACTACCCGGTCAGATACTTTGTTTGGGGTGACATTTATTGCCATTGCTCCTGAACATCCGCTGCTGGATAAGATTGTGACGGCCGAACAGAAGACGGCCGTTGCCCAATACACCCAATCCAGCCAACACCTGACCGAGATTGAACGGCAGTCGTTGGATAAGGAGAAGAGCGGGGTGTTTAGCGGCCGTTATGCTATCCATCCCCTGACAGGCGAGCAGATTCCCATTTGGGTAGCCGATTATGTATTGACAGGCGTGGGTACGGGAGCAGTGATGGGCGTACCCGGCCACGATACCCGCGATTATGCCTTTGCCCAAAAATATAACTTGCCCATTATCGAAGTCATCAGCCCCGATGGGCAAGAACATGGTTCTAATCAATGTTATACAGCAGTTGGCATTTTGGTAAATTCGGATGGTTATACGGGCTTGTCTTCGGCAGCAGCGATGGAAGCAATTTCGGCCGATCTGGAAGCGCAACAGACAGGGAAAAAGCAGGTGACGTACAAACTGCGAGATTGGTTGATTTCACGGCAGCGGTATTGGGGCGCGCCCATTCCCATCATCCATTGCCCAGACTGTGGCCCGGTGGCAGTACCGGAAGCGGATCTGCCCGTGTGTTTGCCAGAAGTGTCTGATTATGCGCCCGCAGGCGACGGCCGTTCCCCTCTGGCACAAGCTGTGGATTGGGTGAATACAACCTGCCCGAAATGTGGCCGCGCCGCCCAGCGAGAAACAGATACGATGGATGGTTTTGCCTGCTCATCCTGGTATTTTTTGCGTTTTGCCAGTCCGCATGAAGAGACACGGCCGTTTGACCCCGAAGCAGTAGGGAAATGGCTGCCGGTGGATACCTATGTAGGCGGCGCCGAACATGCCGTCATGCACCTGCTGTACGCTCGCTTCTGGACAAAGGTGATGTATGACGCTGGGCTAATCTCCTTTATAGAACCATTTGCCAAACTGAAAAACCAGGGGATGCTGCTGTCGGCACAAGATGGGCAGAAGATGTCAAAATCGAAGGGAAATGTGGTGACGCCGGATGAAGTGGTAGCTGAATTTGGCACGGATGCGCTGCGGTTGTATGTAGTTTTTCTGGGGCCATTTGACGCCGATGTAACCTGGGATGATATTGGTATTCGGGGGATAACCCGCTTTTTGGACCGATATTGGCGACTGGTCAACTCACCCCATCACCCCAGCAGCCAACGACCACACCCCATCCCCCCGCAGCCAGAATTTGAGCGGATGCGGCACAAAGCCATCAAGCGACTGACGCGGGATATGGAGGAGTTTCGTTTTAATACGGCCGTAGCTGCCCTGATGAAATATCTAAACTATCTGACTGAGTGTCGGGGCGTACCGGCGGCACAATGGCAACAAGCGGTAGAAACATTCAACCGGCTGCTGGCCCCATTTGCCCCCTTTATTACGGAAGCGGTGTGGCAGGATGTGTGGGGTCACACAGAATCAATCCATCGGCAAAGCTGGCCGGTTTATGAGGAAGCGCTGACGGTGGATGAGCAGGTAACATTGGTTATACAAGTCAATGGCAAAGTGCGAGACCGTATCACCGCCCCAGCCGATATGACTGAAGAAACGGCCGAACAGATGGCTCTGGCTTGTAAGAATGTGCGGCGGTTTGTAGACGGCCGTACTGTCCGCAAAATTATCGTCATCCCCAACAAACTGGTCAACATTGTGGTGTAAGCGCCTACGCGCCAACATCAACAAAAAGTTGTCGATAGCTTGTTTTGTAAAAAATAATGAATAGTGACATATGCCACCTTTATCAAGCTCCAATTGGGGACAATTGTGAATTTGGTAAAAGATCAGCTTGAAAAGCAAATCAATGAACTTGAGAGTAGGGAGAAACTTACTTTGGAAGAGATTGAACAGTTGAGAATTTTTAAGCTTTCTTGGGAAAGGGCAACGGCTCGTTTAGACTTTTCATTAGGGAGTTAACCAACCTACCATTCACCACGGTGCTTTCTACTCAAAACGGATATGAAAGGGGAGCAAAAACAACGGCCGTCCACTCCACACCTTTACCCGTTCCCCTGAAAGCAGGCGGGCAACTTCTTCGGCCGCTTCAAATGGTTTGGGCAGAATGTGAGAACTTTCTTTAGGATACAGGTTCATGACGGGTACACGATGGTCTTCATCCAGAGGCAGGTCGGCTAGTTCGGCCGCTTTTTGTACGGCCGCTAAAAAGTCGCCGTGGCTGTCTACCAGTTTATGGGCCAATGCTTGCCGTCCCGACCAGACCCGTCCTTCACAGATGGGGTCTAAGTCGTCAAAGAGAAGGTCACGGCCGTGGGCGACCACATCCTTAAACTGTCGGTAAGATTCTGTAATCCCCTCGAAAAAGACCTGCCGTTCATCTTCCGTCATGGGAGCCATATCGCTGTACAAACCGGCTCGTTTGCCTCGCTCCAGACTGGCACGGTTGATACTCAACTTCTGGTACAGGCCACCGGTGCTAATGCGTACTGACCAGACCCCAATGGAACCGGTGGTGGTCAGCGATTGGCTCATGATATGATCTGCGTAGGCGCTGACGTAATAACCGCCGGACGCGGCAATATCCCCCATGTACACCAGTACGGGTTTCTTCTGGCTGAGGCGCTGAATCTCCCGGCCAATTAAATCGGAAGCCAGAGCATCCCCGCCGGGCGAATCTACATGGAAGATGAGGGCGGCCATGTTGTCCATCTTTTCTGCTTGACGCAGTAATGAGACGAGGGTGGCTTCCCCGGCCGTTTCACTGCCAATCAAGGGCAGCGGTAGATCAATGGGAGGCCGTTGGCTATGACCCATCATGATGGCCCCGTGCAAGCTGATGACGCCAATAAATTTGGGCGTGAACCGTACCGGTTTTTCCAGCAGCAGATTGTACGCCTCTCGCCATTCCATGAGCTTGGCCTGGGGTGGTTTTTCGTTTTTTACGGCCGTCTCCGCAATCGCTCCCTCTTCAACTGGATCCTCTTCTGCGGCCGCATCAACCTCGTCTTTTATTTCTGAATCTGTGGGCTTTTCTGCATCCGTATCTTTTGGTTCAGCCAGCAAGTAGACCAATTCATCTTCATAAGCGATAGCATCTACCAAACCGGCATCTAGAGCGGTCTGGGCAAAATGAGGCGCATCATCTACCAGTTGTCTGAATTCGGCCGCGGTCATCTGTCGGCCGTCGGCCATCGCCATCGTCAAAATATCAAATGTTTCTTCCAACAACCAATCCAACTGTTCATGTTGCTCCGGCGTCATTTCCGCTTTGCTCAGGAAGTTGGGGCCAGTTTTGTAAGGAGAGATTTGTACCGCATCCGCTTCTAACCCTACACGAGCCAGGGCGTCTTTGAGGAAGATAGTTTCCAACCGTAGCCCGATGACATTGAACTGTGTACCGGGGGGAATAATGATTTTATCGGCCACAGAAGCAACAAAAAAATGGGCGGCATCGAGATAGGGGGTGTAGACAACGACCGTTTTCCCCGCTTCCCGCAGCCGCAAAACAGATTGGCGGATGTTTTGCAGGGAAGCTGCACCGGCGCTCAAGCCGCGCAAGATAAACACAACTCCTTTCACATTGTCGGCGTCAGCCACACGCTGCAAACGATGGTTGAGTTGTTGAATACTAAATGGCGGCGAGGGCAGCCGCAGTTGGCGCTCGACAAAACTGCGCGGCGGCTCGGCCCGTTCCGGCATTGGCCCGCTGAGGGTGATGACGACGTAATCCAGTTCGGCCGCGCGCAAATGACGCAGACCATTGCGTACCGAAACGCCAGAATGATGCCAGCCATCTTTGGCCGACTGCCATACCTGACGCAGTTCATCACGCAGGTCATTGAAAAAATTTGGTTGTGTTTCTGGTTCGCTTATCATGTCGCTGATTTTAGCATGTTTTGTTGACAAGTCCCCGGCACTTCCAAAAGTGCCGGGGACTTAAGTTGCCCGGATACACGGCCGCTACTATAATCCACCTACCTTTTAACAACAGATGCACAGGGAGCTGGGTGTTACCCGGCTGAGAGGGTGGTCTTGAACCACCGACCTGCAAACCTGATCCGGGTAATGCCGGCGTAGGAATGTGAGTGAACTTCACCACCTAAGCCACCCGAACGGGTGGTTTTTTTGTTATACACGCCTATGACAGTTTTAATTTTTGTGAACGGTGAGATAAATGATGTGGATTGGATACGGCCGTATCTGGAATCAGCGACGGCCGTGCTGGCGGCTGATGGTGGATCACGCCATTTGTATACTTTGCGGCATCTGCCTGATTTGGTGATTGGGGATATGGATTCTCTGCCGCTGAAAGTACAGCATTGGTTGGCCGAAAACGGTGTGCCCCGCCAGACCCATCCCCCTGTTAAAGATGAAACAGATTTGGAATTGGCGTTGCTCTATGCGGCCGAACATTTTCCTGATGACTTGCTGCTTTTCGGTACATTGGGCGGACGGTTGGATCAGACATTGGCAAATATTTTATTGTTGACGCATCCGAGGTTGTACGGCCGTCGTGTAGAAATTATAACCGGCCGCGAACGTGCCTGGTTAGTACATGATCATAGCATCGTTCAGGGGCAAATCGGGGATACTGTCTCTCTTATCCCCCTGGGCAGCGATGTTCAGATTGAAACTACGGCTGGCTTGAAATGGTCCTTGCAAAATGATGTCCTGACTTTTGGGTTGGCGCGAGGGGTGAGTAATGTGTTGACGGCCGTGACTGCTACCATCACCTTGCAATCGGGTACGCTCCTTTGCATCCATACGCCTTCGTAAATCGAACTGTTAGTTCGATTTGTAAACTGACAGTTTGTGTTACAGAAAAGGAAGAAATACAATGAAAAATATACTTACTCTCCTCATACTTATTTTGTTGCTGGCTGCCTGTTCTAATCAGGCAGCCCCTGATACCAGTGGTTCTGATGCCGGTACTACCTCTGGGGAAACAACCACAGCCACCACCGCACCAGAAATAGATGCAGACCAACCAGTATCAGAACCACTAACGCTTACATTGATGACCCATAGCAGCTTTGCCATTAGCGAAACCGTTTTGCAAGCCTTTGAACAGGAGCATAACGTCGCCATTGAACTGCTGCCCTCTGGAGATGCCGGCGCGGCGCTTAATCAGGCTATTCTGGCTAAAGACAATCCGCTGGCAGATCTTTTCTTTGGGGTAGACAACACTTTCATGGGGCGGGCGCTGGCTGAAGATATCTTTGAGCCTTATCAATCTCCTTTGCTAGCCAATATACCGGACGCTTTGGAACTGGACAGCAGCCACCGCCTGCTACCGGTAGATTATGGGGATGTTTGCCTGAACTATGATAAAGTGTGGTTTGCCGAACAAGGTTTAGACATTCCTCAATCATTGAGCGATTTGACAGACCCAGCTTACGCAGGGCTGCTCGTGGCCGAGAACCCGGCTACTTCCAGCCCAGGTCTGGCCTTTTTGTTGGCAACGATTGCTGAATTTGATACGGATGGAGATTACACTTACCTTGATTATTGGGCTGACCTGCGGGCCAATGATGTGCTGATTACTAACGGTTGGGAAGATGCGTATTATGGCTATTTTTCTGTGCCCAGCGGCGGGGAACGGCCGTTGGTCGTTTCCTATGCCAGCAGCCCCCCGGCCGAATTCATTTACGCCGATCCCCCGGTGGAAGAATCACCCACTGCCAGCGTGGTGGCTCCCGGAACCTGCTTCCGCCAGATTGAGTTTGTGGGTATTTTGCAGGGCACAGAAAATCGCGATCTGGCTGAGACGTTTATAGATTATATGCTCAGTCAGCCCTTCCAGGAGGACATTCCCCTGAATATGTTCGTCTTCCCAGCCAATGAAAACGCCCACCTGCCGCCCGAATTCGTCGCTTGGGCGCAAATTCCCGACACACTCGGCACAGTTGATCCGGCCGAAATTGACGTCAACCGGGATGTGTGGATTGAGGCGTGGACGGAGGTGGTTTTGCGTTGATCAGTTTTCAATGTGCAGTGTTCAGTTTTCGGTTTGATGAGCATTCACTGAACAGTGATGACTGAAAATTGAACACTGGTAAAATCCCGACGCCGGTAGCGGAAAAGAACTTCGCCAGAAGGTCAAATTACCCGGCTATTAAAACCGCGGCGGTCGCAGCACCCGCCATATCAAAACAGAGGAGATTTTTGTATGACAACCTTTCATGTTAAAAAGGGTTCCCAATGGGAACCTGCTATGCAGCAGCGGGGTACGGCCGTACCCCGCGCTATCATTTACATCGTATCAGCTTATGTTGCGGCCCAAATGCTGGCTGACATTAGCAGCGTAAAAATTGGTTTGGTGGGTGGATTAGCCGTAGATATGGGCACATTTATCTACCCCATCACCTTTACCTTACGTGATGTGGCTCACAAGTTGATGGGTAAGCGCAACACACAGGTTCTGATATTAACAGCGGCCGTTGTCAATATTGTGATGGCCCTGTACCTGATGTGGACAGCCACAATTCCCGGTGATCCCTCCTGGGGCATGAATGAGGCTTACAACGCTATTCTTGGTCCCTTGTGGCGCATCGTATTTGCTTCCATCGTTGCTGAAGTAGTTAGTGAATTTGTGGATACAGAAGTGTACCAATGGTTTGTGACCAAAGTGACCACTCGTTACCAATGGGCACGGGTCGCCACAAGCAATGCCGTTAGCGTTCCCTTAGACAGCCTGATTTTTGCTGTGCTGGCTTTTGCTCCGCTGCCGGGGTTGGAGGATCACTTTTTGAGCCTGCCCTGGGCAGTTGTGGGGCAAATTTTTGTCTTCAATATGATTGTGAAATATGCTGTTACGTTGGTGAGTATGCCGCTTATCTACCTGTATCCAGACCGGAATTGGGAAGAGGATGAGGGGTGAAGGTGGGAGATTGGAGATTGAGCAATCTCTTAATCTCCAATCTCTCAATCTCATCCAAATTATTCTGTACACCCCCCAGGAAAATACACATCCGGATCAATGTAAATATTACGGCCGACTTCCGTCCCCGTCACATCGTCAATCACCCGTACCCCCTGATTGTAAGCGGCGCAACGACGGGCCTTCACAAAATGGGTGAAGGGGCCAGTCCCACGATATTCTACCGCCTGCCCACCGGGTAAATCGAAGACGAAGACGGTGAAGCTGCCTACCTCATCACTGCCGTCAATATAGGGTGTAATCGTAACCGGACAGCGCCAATCGGGACCGTCGCCGGGGTAATCGCAGGTACCTACTGTGAAGATGAATTCAGCATTACCCTGTACGGCTCCGGCCGTCGGTGTGGGCGTAACCAGTGGGGTAGGCGACGCAGCCGGGGTGGAGGTGGCACGGGGAACAACTAGAAAGGAAAATGTGAGCGGTTCGCCAAAAGGAACGCCATCACTTTGCATTAACTGCCAGGTACTTTCATACGTACCGGCGCTATCCGGAGATCGTACATCGGCCAGCAGGGTTACTTCGTTGTCAGGGTTTACAATCGTCTCCACCGGAATAGGCCCATCCTCATAGCCAAATGATTCCTCTTCCACATACTCCCACACCAGATCATCCGGCCAGGGGCAGGTTCCACTGTTACGCAACACCCAGCGGATAGTAAAGGATACATCAGCGAAAACGCCGGTGGCGTTGGTCGTTCCCCGTGTCGCAGAAACGATTTCGGCTCCTTCGATACAGGTGGCTAAAAATTCGGCGGTGGCGTCTACAGTGGGGGTGGCAACGGCCGTTGGCGTATCATCCGACTCAGGTGTAGGTGTGTCAGTGGCGGCCGCTTCCTCTGTCAGGGCAATAACCAGTTGAGCTAGCCGAGTAGCCGCTTCATCTGGTTCCTCATCTGGCGGCGCGTCTGTAGATTCATCGGTGGGCGTTGGCGTATCTGTTTCCGTTTCACTCACGATTTCTGCTGGTACAGTCGTCGGTTCGGACACAGTTCTACCACCGCCAATAATGCCTGTGGCCCACAAGATACTGCCAATGATGAACAGCAGCAAAACAGCCCCACCAATCAGCAAAGCAATGGGTGGCTTACGGGAAGAAGTTTCCTCCGGTGGAACAACAACGGTAGGATCAACAGGGAGGTTTACGGCCGTTGCAGATGCAGAATGGACAACGGCCGTTTGTGCGGCCATTGTAGCGCCGGCGGCCGTCGTATCAGCTATTGGTTTTTGTGTAGGGGGGATGATGGGCACAGTCGTGGCTTTTGGCCCGCTCATATTCACTGCCCGCAGCGCGGCCGCCATCTCTGCCGCCGATTGAAAGCGATCTTTTGGCTCCTTCTCCATCGCCTTAATAACCACATTTTGTAAATCCAGCGGAATATCCGGGTTAAATGTCACCGGCATAGGGGTTGGTTCGTTTACATGCTTCATGACCACGGCTAACGGCGTATCGGCCGCAAAAGGAAGCTGGTTTGTGATCATCTGAAACAGCAGCACACCCAATGAATAAATATCAACCCGCTCATCACCCCGTTTACCCAATGCCTGCTCCGGGGACATATAAGAGGGCGTACCAATCAAAGCGCCGGTGGCTGTATAAGCCAATGATTGGTCGCCGACCATCTTGACAATGCCGAAGTCAGTCAACACCGCTTGTCCCGATTCCTTACGCAGCATAATATTGGCCGGTTTAATATCCCGATGCACCATCCCTCGCCGATGGGCATAAGTCAAGGCATCGGCTACATCGGTGATCATCTTCACTGACGCTTCCAGGGGCATCCGTTCCCCGGCAGCAATCATTGCTTGCAGCTTTTCCTTCAGTGTGCCGCCATCAATATATTCCATCACCAGGTAATAGCTGTGCTGGCCGTAAACATCAAAATCAATGACGCGCACAATGTTGGGATGTCCTATTGAGGCCATGGCCCGCGCTTCCCGTTTGAAGCGATGCAAAAAATCCTCTTCAGTTATAAGGAAGGGGTGCATGACTTTGATGGCCACGTAGCGGTCCAGGTTTTCCTGGTATCCTTTGTACACTTCGGCCATTCCGCCCCGCCCCAGCCGTTCTTCAATGTGATATTTACCGATTGTTCTGCCAGTTAATGTGGTTTCATCCATAGGTTTGCCTGAAAATAAATGTTGTTGCAGCCGGGTTTATTATAGAAGAGGCTACTACAGGAGGTAAATGAATGTTATGAAATTTAGTATACTCAGTTTCACAGTAAAGCAAAAATGCGTGCGGTTAAGGAACGGTGAAAAGATAGGGTTTTTACAATTGTGAGAGGTTTCATCTTTTTAGCAGTTAAATAAGTGGAACCTCTACTTTAAGCTGACCGCAGCCGGCCGCAATATCTATACCCCGTCGTTGGCGCACGGTGCTGGGAATGCCGTAACTGGTTAAGACGGCCTGGAATTGTTTGACCAACGGCCGCTGTGTAGGCAACCCTTCATACCCCTGTGTCGGATTCAAAGGAATCAAGTTAACATGGGAATCTACCGTTTGCAGCAGTTGTCCCAAACGATGCGCCTGTGCTTCGGAATCATTCTGCCCAGCAATTAACGTCCATTCAAAGAAGATGTGCCGGTTCCGTTTTTGGGTGTAATAACGGCAGGCGTCCATCAACTCGGCTAGCGGCCAACGGCGGGCGGGCGGAACCAATGCTTGCCGTTCCTCATCGGTGGCGCCATGCAAACTGACTGCCAGTCTAATGGAACGCTCTTCATCGGCCAGACGGATGATGCCGGGCACGATACCAACTGTGCTGAGGGTAATATGTTTTTGGGCTGCTGCCAGGCCTTTGTGGTCAATGAGGATGTCTACGGCCGTCAGCGTAGCTTCAACATTGTGCAGCGGTTCCCCCATTCCCATTAAAACAATGTTTCGCAGCCGTTCATCTTGTGTTTGCAGCAGCCGGTCTATAAAAAGTGCCTGCGCCACAATCTCCCCGGCCGATAAATGGCGTGTAAAGCCCATCTGCCCGGTGGCGCAAAAAACACAGCCCATAGCGCAGCCCACCTGGGTACTAATGCAGGCTGTCGCTCGGCCGGTAAATTTCATCAATACGGTTTCAATCGTTTGTCCATCGGCCAAAGCCAGTAAAAATTTGCGGGTGAAGCCGTCATTGCTGTCAACGGCCGTTTGCACAGACAAAGGCACAATCTGGGCTACCTCGGCCAATTTATCCTGCAAATCAGTTCGCAATTCAACCATATCCGCTATCGAAAGTACCTGGGTACGGTACAGATACGTCCATACACAGTCGGCATGGTAACGGCCGTAGTCCCACCCGGCCAATAATTGCTCAAGCTGTGCCCGACTGAGGTCATATAGGTTAATTGGTTTGATCTGAGAAAGCACATTCATATCAAGGCAATGTTAATATTTCTGGCCCCTTTTTAGTAATGACAATGGTGTGCTCAAACTGGGCTGACCATTTGCCATCGGCCGTTATCACCGTCCAGCCATCATTGAGCAGAATCCAATTGTGCGCCCCTTCGTTGATCATCGGCTCAATGGTAAAAGTCATTCCGGGACGTAAACGGGGACCGCGCTGTGGCTGACGCACATGGGATACGGAGGGCGACTCGTGCAAGGAACGGCCGATACCATGCCCCCCCCATTCTCGTACCACCGACACGCCTTGCGTATCCGCATAATCATGAATGGCTCGACCAATGTCACCTAAATAATTCCCTGGCTGGGCAGCCTCAATACCGCGTCGCAAACATTCTTGGGTAATATCCAACAGCCGTTTGGCTCGTGGCTTAATGTTACCCACCGAAAAGGTATAACAAGCATCGCCGCAGTACCCTTTGTGGCGCAGTCCAATATCAATAGCCACAATATCTCCCTCTTTCAGGAAGCGGTTATTGGGTAAGCCATGACAAATTTCATTGTTCACCGAGGCACAGATAACTCCAGGGAATGGCGGATGATCAGATTGGCTGCCCTGGTATCCTTGATAAAGCGGTTCCGCTCCCTGATCGGCAATATATTGTTCCACTAATTGATCTAACACCTGCAAATTGGCGCCCGGTTGTATATTTTCACCTAATAATTGAAAGCATTCGGCTACCATACGGCCGGCGGTACGCATCCGGGCAATTGCTTTGTTGTTTTTATATTTCATACACCATTTTTCCTGTGCTGTTTACCAGAGTTTTTCAAGCGAGTGAGTATAACACATCTTCATTTGTTATACTTACCGCCCTGGAAGGAAATTGGCGATGAGAGTGGGCTAGATTATGTTTGGTTGGCGGGGATGGAGCCGACGCTCAAAATTGTCTACATTCCACATCTTGAATCTAAAAATTTGGAGCATATCCATGATTAAGTTTACAAGCAGATCAGTAAAATCAAACAGTTTAATGAACAATGTGCCGGCCATTATGATTGTGCTGCTTCTGGTAGACAGCCTCCATTTTGTTTTTGCCCGCTTGTTACTACCCTACCTGCCCCCGACCACATCTTCTTTTTTTTACATGGCAATCGCCACATTAGAAATTGCCATATTTGCGGCCGTGCGCCGCCAGATAGATTGGCAGGTTTTTCGGAATAACGTCAAATTTTTTCTTATCATCGGCTTTTTAATTGCCTCTGCCACAACGATGAGTTTCACGGCCGTCACCTACATTGATCCGGGCACAGCATCCATGATCGCCCGCATAAACACGCTTTTTGCACTGGGTTTTGGCATCTTGTGGCTGAAAGAAAAATTGGTGTGCTGGGAAAAGATTGGCGCTGTTATCGCAGTTATCGGTGTGCTTATCATTGGCCTTCAGCCGAATGATACGAGCGGTGTTTTATGGCTGGGGGTGGTGTTGGTGCTAGGTTCTAGTTTCACTTACGCGCTGCATGCCGCCATTGTGAAGCGGCAAGGTGGGAACATAGACTTCACCAACTTTTTTTTGTTTCGTATGATGGCTTCCATTTTGTTTTTGCTGATTTTTGCCGTCTGGCGTGGCGAGATGATGTGGCCTGCAGGGCGTCAAGTATGGTTGGTTTTATTGCTGGCGGGTACAGTGAATGTGACCATTAGCCGGTCATTGTATTACATGGCGCTGCGTCGTTTCAAATTGAGCATTCTCACAATTTTGTTGACGCTTAGCCCTGTGATAACGATTTTGTGGTCGTTAGCATTGTTTGGGGAACTGCCGTCGCTGCAAGGGTTGTTGGGGGGAACGGCCGTTATTATAGGCGTTATTATTGTCACGATGAGCAAACGTAAAAAATAGTCTGGTACCTAGCCTCACGATTTTGTGTGTATGAACACAGGAGCTATAATGACGACATGCTTGATTTAGCCAAAAACCACCGCTCTATTCGATCCTTTACCTCTCAGGACATTGATAATTCCCTGCTAAACGACCTTCTGCTTGCCGGCCTGCGCAGTTCCAGCTCCGGCAATATGCAAACATGGTCAGTAATCGTAACCAGAGATGAGACAAACAAACGGCAGTTATATGAATTGCACGGTCAACAGTCGATGGTTCTCGAAGCGCCGGTCGTACTCACTTTTTGCGCTGATGTATTTCGTATGAGGGAATGGCTTCGCGTTAACAATTCGAAACAGAGTTTTGACGATTTGCTGGGCTTTTTGACGGGGGAGGTTGATGCAGTGATCGCCGCGCAGACAGTCTGTTTGGCAGCAGAATCAGTGGGGTTGGGTATCTGTTATATGGGGACAACATGGTGGGCGGCCGACCAGATCATTGAACTATTAGCGCTGCCGAAAGGTGTGTTTCCAGTAACGAGTCTTGTCATCGGCTACCCGGCCGAAGCTCCGGCTTTACGTGATCGGCTGCCACTTGAACTCATAGTACATCGGGAAAAATACACACGTTTGTCGGATGAGGAAATCCGCGAAGCACATGCAGAGCGGGAAAAAGCGGCGTGGGCGCGATATACTGCCCTTGAATCAATGCGAAAGAAGTTGGAAGATGCTGGCATCAGTCGTGTTACTGACTATTACACCTCTGAATTTAAGTACCCCAAAGAACTCCATCGGCGGATCAGTGAGATGCTCATTGAAACGCTGCAAGAGCAGGGGTTGTGGCTCTGACCAGCGGTTGCACCGTTCAAAAATAGTGTAAAAGTGAAGAAATAGATGGAAAATGATAAACAAGATGACCATAAGCGAAAAAACATCCAAATCGGCAGCCATGTAGACATTGTGCAAAAACAAGACCAGCAAACGGAACAATTAACAAGAGGTGTCGTGCAAAGAATTCTCACCAAATCGGCAACCCACCCGCACGGTATCAAGGTGCGGTTAGAATTAGGGGAAGTGGGTCGAGTTAAGAAGGTGTTGAGCTAACCTTCAAAACTATAGGGTCCCAGGAAACGGATACCATCGAAATGGATTAAATGGGTTGGATTATCCGCTACCCACACTTCGGTTTCCCATGAAATGTCAGCAAGATGGCGGGATAATTCGCTTCTGGTGGGGAAGGCCGTGATATAGACAATTCTGTCCCGAACGGGTGCAAATAGTTCTTCCAACTCAATCCGGCGTTTGGGATTAATGGGGCCGTGACTGGTTACGGCTTCAATAAGTAGGAGCCAATCTTTCGCCGTATCGTAAATAATGACATCTGGCATTTTCCCGTGCAGATCAATTGTGACACCCAAAGAAGTAAGCAGTGCCTCATCAAAATAACCCCATTTATCACCGGTATCTCCCACGTAAACCAGCTTTCCTCCAGACACAAATCGAGATGCAAATTCCTCGATAATCTGTTTCAGCAGAAGGCTGTGTTTGCCTGCTGACAAGGTGATTTCTGTGTCAACAGCCACCTGTACGGGAACTTGATTCATTGTTCTTTGTCGGGTGTATCGTTCTTTGAGGGTAACGGCCGTTTCCAAATAGTCGGCAATTAAGTTTTCCCAGTCGTCGCTGCCATACTGTCGCAACAAATCGAAAATAGCAGGTTCAATTTGGTAGCGCCATTTTGGGCTGTTTATCGGGCGTTCAGGTTCATCCGGGTTTTCAACGACCAATGCCGCCTGAATAAATTGATGGATAGTCTGACGGCGAATGGTTTCCCTCGTATTGGGGGCATAGTCAACGCCATAATGCTCACGAATGAAATCCATGATGGGGGTAATACCCAGCATTGGCGTATTCGCTGACGACCAGGATGTATGGGGTGGTAAGTTTAACAACGCCAGGAGTGTCATGGCGGATCGTTCGTTTTGCTGTGCCCGCGGCAGACCGAGTAACTGAAGTACATTTAACGCTTCAGCCACTTGTTTTTTTGCGGCGATAGGATCGGGGGTTTCTAAGTCAGACATAGTTTGTAACTCCGCTTCTATTAAGGTATCAATCGTTTGTTGGCTGGGGAATTTGTCATGATAACTTTGCCCCCACTGTTCAACTGTTTCACGACGTGGATATTGGAGAGAGCGTAAGTCTGTTGCATTGACTTGCGTGTGTCCATTAAATTGCCGGAAATACACATCTAACAAGGTTGAATTAAGATAGATAGCTAATCCTCTCGCTAATTCTGGTGTTAACCCTTTATTCCAGGTGTGGAATACATTGACGTGATTTTCAAAGGCAACGGCCGTTTCCCCTACCAATTCCGGATCATACACAGCTGCATTGACTCGCTTTCGTTCCTCTTTGGACGAAAAACGGCGTACAACAACATAATAACCGGCTGGGAGCAGCCACTTTCTCATCTCTACACTATCAACAAGAGCATTTGGTTTCCGGTGATTGATATCAGGCCAGCAAACAAAACCATCTTGCATATGGTGGGGGTATATTAACGGGACTGTGTTTTCCTCTGGCAGTTGGCGCAGATAGGATTTGGCTCGAAAATCAACAACGCGGCCCGTTGATACATCCAGCCCCAGATTGACCAATGTGCAAGGAAACTGCTTCATGCGGTCTGCAACATTTTGATCAAGGTCGCTGGCGGTAATGTGGATGAAGAGATGGGGATCATTGGGATTGATGATCCGTTCATACAAAACAGTGCGACGAACGCAAATATCTTCTCGCGGATTCGGTGAACTGGTGATGGTCACATCTTGTCTGCTGCTTGTTTTAAGCACATGAAAAATAATATTCTCTTGCAGGACATCATCTCCCGCAAACGCCTTGTCCCGCGATTCAAATAGGTGAATATGTTGAAAAGCCATCTGGGAATCAAACAACTTCCGAAATGGTTTGTAATACGGCCCATTACAAAAACTGCGGGGAGTAATGGCAACCATCTGCCCACCTGGTTCCAGGACGCCTGATACAAGCGCCAGAAATGCAGTGTAAAGATTAACTGTTTCGATGCCGGCTTCTCGCAATCGCCGGCGATACGCAGATTGACTGTGAATTTTTTTGTACGGAGGGTTTAAGATGGCACAATTAAACCGTTGAGGTTGGCCTTCGAGAAGACGCGGTCGTAACATGGCGCTGGCTGCATCCACGAAATCTTCTGTTTTGATGACACAAGAAAATGAAATACCTACTTGTTCACATACTGTGCGACACTTAGCCAAGGTTTCCTTTAAGTAAGGTTGAAATCTCACTTCCTGTTCATAGGCGGTGACACTGATTTTCTCGGGTAATTCTTCACGAATAACAAGCTCATCAACAAATGCGGCCGTCAGCGCCCCGACTCCTGCTCCTGCATCCAACAACTTGATTTCAGACGGAAACGTTTCAAATAAGGCTGCCATCATGTGTGCTATTGAAGGTGGTGTAAAGAACTGACCATGTTCGGATCTGGAATCGTCACCAACTGCTTCATATGCCTCTGTCCGGTATTGATTAGCAGTTATCGTCACAGATGTATGTGGTATTATTGTTGGTGGTGTTGTGTATGAAGGTGATTGTTCCATAGATAAGATACTATCACATTTTGGCTTACCTCGGATATTGTGCCAAAACAAGACCAGCAAACGGAACAATTAACAAGGGGTGTCGTGCAAAGAATTCTCACCAAATCGGCAACCCAACGGTGACAATGTTAACCAGTGTCAGCCCAGCGTACGACAAAAATAGACAATACCGCCAGAATACCCAGACCAGCAATCAGCGGTAAAACTGTACCATTGTAGCTCTGCCCAATCATCGTTCCCAGCAGCACTGTAATCAAAGTCGAGAGCGAACCAATAACCGCGGCGCCAACCCCGGCAATATGCCCCAATGGCTCCATCGCCAGAGAATTTAAATTGCCAAACAAAATACCAATACAAAAGAATACTATCATTAAATACATCATAAGGAGCCATAGAGGGGGTTGCCCCCCTGCAAACTGAGCTATGCCAAAAACAGTGACAGACAATCCGAAAATAATGAGCAGCGACCATCTAACTAATGAACGCATTCCCAGACGCATGACTAATCGTGCATTTAAGAAGGAAGCCAGCCCTATTGAAAAAGCGATAACGGCAAAATAGATTGGAAAAAGCTTCCCCAGAGCATACTGTTCTTGAAAAATCTGCTGTGCCGAATTCAAGTAGCCAAGATGCGCGCCGCCAATAAGACCCACCGTCACGGTATAGCCTATGGCCGGCCGGGTTTTCACGATTTCTAGCGCCGCCTTGGTAATTCTTTGGAATGAAAACGGGGCGCGATTTTCTGGAGCCAATGTTTCTGGCTGACGAAGCGCAAACCATACCAATATAATGAGCGCCAATACAACAAACATGCCAAAAATGCTGCGCCAACCTGTGAAGAGAAGAATCGCTTGACCCACTGTCGGGGCAATCATGGGCACCAGGATAAACACCGTCATTGCAAATGACATCACCCGCGCCATTGCCCTACCTTCATATTGATCGCGGACTAAAGCTAACGTGACCGCTCGCGGCGCAGAAACGCCAACCCCTTGCAAGAAGCGACCAAACAACATCATAGGAAAACTAATTGCAAACGCTGACAGCAGGGAACCGATCATAAAACAAACAAAACCGGCATAAATCGCTGGCTTGCGTCCCGTTTTATCAGATAACGGTCCAAAAAATAGCTGACCAATGGCCAGCCCCAAAAAAATCATGGAGACAACCAATTGTCGGTCATTCGCATTTTGAACATTCAAATCACTGCCTATTTGAGAGAGGGCTGGCAGCATCGCGTCAATAGACAATGCTGTCAGCGACATCATCATGGACACGAGGATTACAAATTCAGCAAAAGATAGAGTTGCCTTACGTTTTGTAGAAATCACAATTCAACACCTATTTGTTTTAGGGCGTCCAGGTATCAAAGTCCACGAGGTTGCCGCTGGCGGTGGCCAGTAGTGCAGTGTCGCCGCTGAGGTTGGCTGCGGTCAGGTTCCAGGATGCGCCGCTGCCCAGGTTCATAATGAAGGCAATGTTGTTTAGCCATTGAGCATCTCGCAGTGCGGCCGGTAGGGCAAATTCCACTGCGTCGGCCGCCGGCTGCCCAATCCCCATAAAGCCATCACCACTGTAGAGGAATCGGCCGTTACCCTCATTCCAACCCCACAACTGCAAATTATCTCCGGCGTGGTAGGGTTGGGGGTTTTGGCCACGGCCGTCGGCTACTAACAGCGTCTGGTTGTTTGCGTCATCGGGGATGAATTGCACGTAGGCTAACTGGGCGGCCGTTGACTGCCACTGTATCGGACTGAAAAGGATGTTGCCGGGCACAGTTCCCAGCGCGGAGGCGGCTCCATTTTGTATAAGGTAAAGAGCAGCGTTGGCTTCGGGCTGCCAGGGGTCGGGGTTGGACACGGCCGTGACTGTGCTGCCATCGGCCAACCATTGCACAACGGGCACATACGCATATTCGCTGGCAGTGTTTACAAAGGCAAAATCGAATACCGTTTGCCGGTTTGAGCCATCCATATTGGCCTGCACAATGCTTTCCGGCAGGCTGAAAATGACTTGTATGCCCGACGGGGAAATAGCAAAAGTGTGGCCGCCTTCTCCGGGGCGAAAGCGGGGGGTGATGGAGCCATCCAAAGTAACTGTCCATAAATCGGCTTGTGGCTGTGAGCCAGGCCCGGTTAAATTATCCAGACGGCTGCTGTAGGCCAGCAATTGGCTGTCGGGTAGCCAGGCGATCTGGTCTATGAGAATGGCGCTGCCGACGGTTTGCTTGGAAAGGGCGGCCGGTATGTCTGCGGATTGGATGAGCGTGCGGTCGCTGCTGCCATCTACATTGATGATGTTTAGGGTATTGGTGGCCGTGTCCCCGGACAGATAGGCTACCTTTTGTCCATCGGGGGAAAGCAAAGGGCCGCTGAAATTACCGCCGCTGACTAACTGCTGCGGTTCACCAGCCTGGGGCGGACTCTGTTCCGTATTCAGAGACAGCAGCCACAATCCATTTTGATCGCTGTAGACAAGCAGTCCCCCGGCCGAACCGGCCCCGTCTGGCTGGTTGACGGGAGATGGTGTGGGTGTATTGGTGGGCGGGGATGTGGGGGTGGGCGGCACAATGGCGACAGGTATGCCTTCGGTGTTGGCGGCCGCGGAATATTGCGCGCCGCCTGACAGCCAACATTCGATTGCTTCTAACACGGAGGGGGGACATTCGATTTTCCACCAGCCGGAGGTTGGGTCCTGGCCGATGATGGGAGCGGTTTCATTTTGCAGCAAAAAACCGACACGATCATATTGGACGCTGGGGCCAGAGCGCACATTCAAATCTACCAACACGGTGATAAATGCGCCTTCGATGGGGGGCGCGGCCGTTTCCTGAGCAATCTCTGTGCCGCCGGGTAAGGTGACGGTAGGGGCGGCGCCTTCAATGGGTACGGCCGTGCCCGGGACTAATGTAGAGGAGATGACGGGTGGGGGCAGTTCGGCCGCTGGTTCCACATCGCCGCTAAAGGCGTTACAGGCCAGGGAAACAAGAATGAAAAAGGTGATGAGCAGGAGTATGGGTTTTTGTTGCAGCATGGTAGGCCCTCTTTGTAATTCGTTAACCGATGACCGATGACCGATGACCGATTTTCACTTGCCACTTGCAGACTTGCAAACTTGGCATGACGGGTTCGGATAATCAGTTTAGAATAGATTAAACGAAAAGGCGACAGTTTGCCAGATGGTAAACGGCCGTACACCCTATAAATAATATGGCGAGCAGGCTGTCGGAGAAGTAAAAATAGGACGCGGATACTTCGGCTTCGCTCAGTACAAGTTTTAACGGATTTTCGTAGATGCTAATACAGTGTGAAGAAAGTCTTGACAGGATTTACAAGATTAACAGGATTGCTTTCATCCTGTAAATTTCGTTAATCCTGTCTAAAACTTATTTCACACTGTACTAATAAAAAATCCGCGTAAATTCTGTCAATCATCGTTCATCCGCAGTCCATTCAACTGTTTCCCGACAAACGATGAGAGGATAAAAATGAGCTTACGACAATTCATTGACCAAACGGCCGCAACTGGCGACCTGATTACAATAGATACCCCTGTAGACACAACCTATGAACTGGCTAATGTAGCCCACGCTCTGGAAGGACGGCCGCTGTTGTTTAACCAGATTAAAGCGCATCCTGGCTGGCGGGTCATTTCTGGCCCATGCGCGGATCGCCGTTTTTTCTGTATGGATTTGGGCATAGAGATGCCCGACTTGTTGAGCCATCTAGCCAACGCCACAGAAAACCCCATCGAACCAGAAATGGTAGAGACGGCGCTGTGTCAGGAAGTGATTTTGCAGCAGTTTGATTTGCATGATTTGCCCATTTTGCTGCATTTGCCGCAGGACGCCGGCCGTTATATTGCCAGCAATGTGGTGATTACGGAGGATGTGGAACTCGGCCGTAATATGTGCTACCATCGCCTCTTATTATTGGACGACAAGCATTTTGCCGCCCGCATCATTGAGAACCGGGGCACGTACAACGCCATTCAAAAGGTGGCGGGAGATTTGCCCATCGCCATTTGTATTGGGGTGTCCCAGGCGGTGCATTTGGCCGCTTCTATGGGGCCGCCGCCGGAGATAGATGAACTGGCCGTCGCCAATGCGCTGACACCCACGCCACTGGTGAAATGCATTAGTAACGATCTGGCTGTGCCGGCCGCAGCGGAAATTGTGCTAGAAGGGCGCATTACGCGGCGTACTGTCGGTGAGGGGCCATTTATGGACCTGACGGAAACGATGGATATTACCCGCGACCAGCCAGTAATTGAGATTGATTTGATTACCCACCGGCGCGATCCCATTTTTCATGCGCTGCTGCCGGGCAGTCTGGAACATAAAATTTTAATGGGAATGCCTAAAGAGCCAACCATTTTTAATGAGGTGAACAAGGCAACAACCTGCACGGGAGCGATCATTACCCCTGGTGGCGCTTCCTGGCTTCATGCGGTTGTGCAGATTGAGAAGGGGGGGCCGGATGACGGCCGTCGCGCCATTAAAGCTGCCTTTAAGGGGCATGGTTCCTTAAAGCATGTGTGGGTAGTGGATACGGATGTAGACATTTATGATCCGGCGCAGATGGAATGGGCGATGGCAACCCGCTTCCAGGCAGATAAAGATTTGCTGCTGTTTGCGGATAAGCCCGGCAGTTCGCTAGACCCATCGGGAACGCATGTGCCGGGACAAAAAAGCCGCACGGCAAAAGCCGGCTTTGATTGCACCATCCCCTGGGGAGCCAATAAGAGTAAGTTTTTGCGGGGGGAATACGGCCGTGTAAACTTGAGCGATTACGGCCTTTCTTGAGCAACTCAGGCAATATACACTGCGTAATATGGCCTGTTGAACATGTTATAATAAAGTCTATTCAATTTTAGTGAGGTTAGCGTCATGTCTGTAATTATTGAAACGATCACACCGCCAGAAAGCGGCCCCTTTAATTTGGAACTGAAGTTGGCGACAGATATTGCGGTTACGGCCGTAGAAGCCCGACGCAAAGTTAGCGTTTATACGGGCAGTTATATTGCAGACTTACTTGCAGGCGGGCGGCTGTCCCTCGTATGGCGAGGTAACATAGCTTACTGGCGAGTTCCAGTAATATTGTCATCCCGTTCATTAGGGCGTATTGGCACAGTGGGTATGATTGACGTAGATGTACAGACCATAAGTGTTAACTTAAGCGAAGACCTCGCAGGTTTTAACGCAAAACCTCAGAGGGGCGTAGATCATTTTGGAAACCTGCGAGGTCTTAAGTTAACGACAATGATGTACAGACGGGTGAACTGCTGATTGATGAACCGACTACACAGGAAATTGAAGAAAATGCCCGCCTGGCATTATCAAGTAAAAGTCGGGGAGCTATCGAGAACTGATTTAGAAAGGAATCTCAGGAAAAACCAGCCAGTTATTGTACGTTTATGGACAGTGATGCTCGATTATTGGAACGTAGAAACATCACATGTGGTAGCTGTTATTGGCTTCGATGAGGATTCTGTTTATTTGAACGATCCTGCCTTTTCATCTGCGCCGCAGAAGGTAACATGGGATGGTTTTTTGGCCGCCTGGGCAGAGTATGATGAAACGGCCGTTATCATCAATCCAATAAAGACAAACCGATGAATGAACTATTGTTAATGCGATTAGCGGAAGAAGGGGGGCTGTTACAGCAAGAGTTAGGCTTGGTCGTCTTGCTGTTTATTGCCGCCTTGGTCGCTATTGTGGTGCGCCGGATTCCGCGCATCCCTTACACAACCGCTCTGGTTGTGGTTGGGTTGGGGCTGACTTTATTCCCCAATTTCTTAGCCTTTGATGTCAATTCAGATATCATTCTGGCGATCCTGGTTCCGCCGCTGCTGTTTGAAGCCACGCTACTTATCCCCTGGTCAAAACTTAAAGCAGATTTGGGCCTAATTTTGTTGTTGGCTGTGGGCGGTACGCTGTTAGGAACCATTTTGGTAGGTGGGGTTGTCATGCAAACATTGGGCATTCCGCTGGCGGCCGCGCTCGCTTTTGGGGCGCTCATCTCGGCCACAGATCCGGTGTCCGTCATCTCATTTTTCCGCACGATGGGGATCAGCAAACGGTTGAGCTTATTGGTCGAGGGTGAAAGTCTGTTCAATGATGGTGTGGCGATTGTCCTTTTTAAACTGGCTCTGGTGATGGGCGTGGCCGGCGCCGGCGCTTTTGGGCCTGGCGCGGCCGTACTGGAATTTTTGATTGTATCGGCCGGCGGGCTGGCAGTGGGATTGGTGTTGGGCTATGTTGTGTCCGCCCTCATCCTGAAAAATGTAGATGATCATCTGATTGAAACAACGACGACGGTGGCCCTGGCTTTTGGCTCTTACGTTATTGCCGAATCGTTTGGTCAGTTTATTGGGGTAACGAGTCTCCACTTTAGCGGTATCTTGGCCGTTGTTGCCGCTGGGTTGATGGTCGGTAATATTGGGATGCAGAACACCTCCCCCTCCACACGGCTGACGTTAGATAGTTTTTGGGAATTCTCAGCTTATATGGTGAACTCAATTGTCTTTTTGCTAATTGGGCTAGAGATTGAATTACCCCAATTGCTCCAATTTTTGGGGCCAATTTTGGTAGCGGTGGCGGTGGTGTTGGCCAGCCGGGCGATTATTGTGTATGTGAGTACGGTCGTACACAATTGGTTACGCCCTAAACACACTATTCCTCTGTTCTACCAACATGTTATGTATTGGGGTGGCTTGCGCGGGGCGATCAGTCTGGCGTTGGCGTTGTCGTTGGATGGCCATGTCTTTGGGGCTGACTTTGCTCTGGAACTGCGGATTATGACTTTTGGCGTGGTCTTGTTTACACTGCTGGTTCAGGGCACGACGATGGAGCGCTTGATTAAACGTTTGGGATTATCAGAAAAATCGGCCCAACGCACAGAATTACAGAAGCGGCAGGTACGCTTGTATGCCAAACGAGCCGGACAGTTGGAACTGGACCGGCTGCGACAAGACGGCATTTTGTATCAAGACATTTGGGAAGCGATGCACCAGGTTTACGATGAGACAATTGACCGTCAAACGGCCGCTTTGCAGTCCCATCTAACCAGTTACCCAGAGTTAGAGCAGGAACTATTCTTGCAGGCGCGGGAAGATGTATTGAAGGCGGAGCGCACGGCCGTTAGCGATGCCTGGCGCCGCGGCCTGATCGCCCAAGACGTACACGACGAAATGATGAAAGAGTTGAATAATCGCCTGGCAGCATTGGCCATTATTCATGAGAATCGTGGGTTGGAGGAGTAGTGAGGATGGATAACGGGATATGAACTGTATTGTATGCGCTACACGAGGCGGGGAAGGCAGTAGAGCCGTTCAGGAAGCAGCGATTGAACGGGCGAAGGTGGAGAAACGGCCGCTACTTTTCCTCTACATTGCCGACCCAAATAGTTTGGATGAGGGGGTGGATGGGGGGTTGAAAACGGCCGTGTTAGCTGAATTAACCTGGATGGGTGAAACGCTGTTACGAATGGCCCAACGTCGGGCGGATGCCGCTTTTTTGCCCAGTGAAGTTCGTATTCGGCAAGGCCCGGTGCGCCAGGAAATCAACCGCTTTTTGATTGAAAACAATGCTGCTTTACTCATGCTGGGCGCGCCTCGCGGTACTACAGCCAACGTATTTGGGGATGACGCCATTGAACAATTTGCCCAGGCTATTCAAGAGCAAACGGCCGTAACTGTCGAAATTGTGCGTCCTGATTGACCTTGTTGTATAAATAGTTGCTGGTTACTGGTGGATAGTACAAGCCACCAACAACCAACAACCAGCAACCATACACATGTTACAAAACTTCTTAACTTTCATCCGCGACATTCTTCAGGATTATTTCAACGTCAATGTGGGCGTAGAACTGCTCACGCGCATCATCCAATCGCTGCTGATTCTAATTGTTTTGTGGTTGCTGCGCTGGATTGCGTTGCGAATTGTGTACCGGCAGTTTCGCAAAGATACACGGCTGCTGTACTCCTGGCGCAAAGTGGTGGAATATATCAGCGCCGGGTTTGGCATTATCATGGTAGGGCGCATCTGGCTCTCTGGCGTAGATACGCTGGTGACGTATTTGGGGTTGGTGTCGGCCGGGTTAGCCATTGCTTTGCAAGACCTGATTGTGTCGTTGGCGGGCTGGCTGTTTATTGTTTGGCGACGGCCGTTTGTGGCCGGCGACCGCGTTCAAGTGGGTGATACGATTGGGGATGTCATAGATATTCGTGTCTTCGCCTTCAGCTTGTTAGAAGTGGGCGGCCGTATTGAGGCCGAACAAAGTACCGGCCGTATCGTCCACATTCCCAACGGCGTCATTTTTAAGGAACCGTTGGTTAACACCCACCAAGGGTATCCTTATGTGTGGAATGAGATGCCGGTGATGGTGACGTTTGAGAGTGATTGGGAAAAAGCGAAAGCGATTCTGACCAAAATCATTCATGACCAGGCCCCCGATGTAAAAGAAGGTATTTCCCGATATGAAAAGCGCACCGACCGCTTTGTCATATCTTACGGCAATATCGAACCGACCATTTATACGCATGTGGCTGACAGCGGCATCGTCCTGACAATGCGTTATCTAATTGGCCCGCGCCGCATACGGGGCAGCGAACACGCCATCTGGGAAGCGATATTACGTGCCTTTGACCAGCATTGGGATATTGATTTTGCCTACCCCACCCAACGCGAATTTATCCATTACGAAGAAGGGAAATCCCCTCCATCTAGTGTACGCTGAAAACTGGTTACTAATTATGTCAACAATTCAACTAAATTCTGAACAACAAGCAATGCTTAGTGGGGAACACGGCCGTGCCAAACAAATGGCTATGCGGTTACTATTGGATATGGCGGCGGCCGCCGGGGCCAGCGAACTGATTCCCATTCAAAGCGCTCATCTTGCCGGCGTCTCACCCTTGACCGGTGGGTTGGGCTTGCGTACATTTTTGGCTCGATTGGGCAAAGACACGCAGGCGCAAGTGGCTGTGTCAACGACGCTCAACGCGGCCGGCTGCGATGAAGCCCAGTTTGCGTCCATGAAGATTGTGGCGCCCAATTTCCGCGAGCATAATCATGAAATTGTGGCCGCTTACACTCGGTTAGGAGTACGCCCCACCCAATCTTGTATTCCGTATGAATGGGAAGGGGTCGTGGTGGAAGGCACGGCCGCCTGGGCCGAATCTAACGCTATTTGTTTTGGCAATTCGTACACCGAACTGGTTACAAATCGGGAATCGGGGCTGTCGGCGCTGGCCTGTGCCCTGACCGGTTATACGCCCAAATATGGCCTGCTGCATGAAGACACCCGCCGCCCGAATCTGGCTGTGACGGTAACGGCCGACCTGGAAGACTTTACCGATTTTTCTATTTTAGGCGACTGGATTGGGATGCAGCGCACACCGGATTGGCAGACGCCATATGGCCCCATCCCACTTATTAAAGGGCTGTCGGCCAAGTTGAACCACGAACAGAAAAAGGCATTAACGGCCGCCGCGGCCAACTATGGCAGCCCGATGGTGTATATTGAAGGTTTAGGCCCAGCCCCAGAGGGTAACTTCCAGGCTGACCTGATCTTTGATGAAGCAGCGCTGCAAAAACGGTATGATGATCTGGCTCCGGGGACGGCCGTTTCCCTCATCACGATCGGCTGCCCTCAGGCATCTGTGGGAGAAATGCGGGCCGTAGCTGAACTGCTGCGCGGCAAACAAGTCCATCCCGCTGCCCCACCGTTGTGGGTTTTCACTTCCTCCGCCAACAAAGCCATTGCCGAAAAAACCGGTCTGGCACAGATTATCACTGCAGCCGGGGCGCTGCTGCTGGAAAACACCTGCCCGGAAGTTGTGCCTTATGATCCTGCCTGGGTAAAACACATCCTCACCAACTCCATGAAAGCAGAGCATTACATCAAGTCCGGCTTAAATGGCATCCCCACATCAGTTATGAAATTGGCCGATTGTATTGCGCTGGCAGTTGGAGATTGGGAGATTGGAGATCGGAGATTAGAGATTGGAGATCAGAGCAAGTCCCCTCACTCCTCACTCCCTCACCGCCTCACCGCCTCACCCCCTCACCTTGTCACCGGCCCATTCAATGCCCACGGCCGTGGCCTACCTTCCCAAACTAACTTCACCGTCACGGGGGAAGCGTTTGTCACAGATACACCCATTACGCTGTTGGGGTTTGTGAACCGGGAGACAGGGGAAATTGAAGAAGAAGGTCATCCGGCAAACGGCCGTACACTGGCCAACAAAATCGCTATCTTCCCCAAAGGCAGCGGCTCAACGGTAGCCCCCTATGTGCTGTTGGAATTGTACTATCGGGGCAAAGCCCCCCTGGCCATCGTCAATACAGAAATTGACCAACAAAGCGCCCCCGCCTGTTCCCTGGAAAGCATCCCCTACGCCTACAACTTTGACGGCGATGTCATCGGCCAAATTAATGATGGCGACATTGTGCAGCTAACACGAAACGGGGAGCAAGTCCACATTCTGGTTGTTCAGCGCCAGGTTTACTCATAAGGATTTTTATGTCTGAAGCTTTTCTGGATTTAATTCTAGCATTTACAATTATTATTGCCTGCGCCAAGTTGGGCGGGTATATCAGCATTCGTTTGGGTCAGCCTTCGGTGTTGGGCGAGCTGTTGGTGGGCGTTATTTTAGGACCGACAATATTGGATATGTTTGGCAATTTTCCTCTGTTTCATGAAGAAACGCATGTGAAGGAAACTGTCACTGAGTTTGCGGAATTGGGCGTCTTGCTGTTGATGATGTTGGCCGGGCTGGAACTGCATATATCTGAATTAATAAAATCGGGTAAGGTGGCCGGATTTGCGGGCACGTTGGGAGTGTTTGTGCCGGTGCTGATGGGATATGGCACAGGCTTGTTCTTTGGCCTGGAATCTAACGAAGCTATTTTTGTGGGATTGGCTTTGTCCGCTACCAGTGTCAGTATTTCGGCACAAACGTTGATGGAGCTAAATGTACTCCGCAGCCGGGTCGGGTTGGCTTTGTTGGGCGCGGCTGTATTCGACGACATCCTGGTTATTTTACTGCTTTCCATTGCCTCGATTTTTGCCTCGGGCGGTTCTGGCGAGGGCGGTTCTGTGATCGTAACCATTGTGCGTATGGTAGGCTATCTTATTGGAGCGGCCGTGCTGGGTTATTATCTCATTCCTCGGCTGGCCGTATGGGTAAATAAATTGCGTATCTTCCAGGGACTTGTCGCTTTTGCCCTAGTGATTTTGCTTTTGTATGCCTGGTCGGCCGAAGTAATTGGCGGTATGGCGGGCATCACTGGCGCTTTTATCGTCGGTTTGCTGTTAGCTCAAACCCCTTTCGTCAATGATATTGAACAGGGCATTACCGCGATGGCTTATGGCTTCTTTGTGCCCATCTTCTTTGTCAACATTGGCTTGAGCGTTAATCTGGGGGCTATCTCTGGTTCCGACTGGATATTCGCCATCATCTTGACCCTCGTGGCTATTTTGAGCAAGATCATTGGTTGTGGGTTCGGCGGCCGTTTGGGAGGTCTCGGCAAC
>JAAEOP010001200.1 GCA_024223125.1 Chloroflexota bacterium | reverse complement strand
GTCCGATATATTTCATCCGGCAGGCCCAAAGGGACGAAATTGACCACCCGACCTCGTAGAAAAGTGATTGTCAAGAGCCAGCAAAAGGCAAAACCACCCTAAAACCATGAAAATCGGCTCGATTTGTAATAGTCAGCGGTTAGTTGAAATCAAAACAACCACAAACGATTAGCAAACTCATTGGGAGAGAGACCCGGAATAGGCAAACCTTGATGAGGACGGTTATTATACTCCTGCCAAAAAAGGTCTAGGAGTATGGCTAACTCCTCATCGGATTGCCACGATTTAGGTTTGAGCCATTCTTTAAGTGTGCGCACAAAACGTTCGGCAATCCCATTGGACTGAGGGCGATGACGTGCAATGAGAACATGAATAAAATCTTCGTCTCGAGCCAACTGCTGAAAGAGTTGGGCGGTAAAATGAACGCCGCGGTCAGAAATCAGGAATTGTAATTCGTCGGGTAGCAATTCGCGCAAAGCATCCACAACCATTTCTGCCGTTACATGAGAGCCAGCGACAAAAAGAGGCAATCCCAAACATTGGCGTGTGCAATTGTCGGGGATGACTAAAATAGCAATCCATGCTGTAATTACACGTGTTCGCTGCAACCGCTCTCTTAATTCTCGTCGTTTTTGCCGCCATAGTTCATCTTCTTGCTGTCGTCGGGCTATTTTTTCTTGTCGCCGCCGTTGTTTTTGCTGCCACACTTCATCGGTGCGTTTTTTCTCACCACAAGGCAGTTTGATACCTGTACTCCGGTGGACTTCCCGATCAGCTTGCTCTTGTCGTCGTTTCGCTTTTTTCTTTTGCCATTTGGCATCTTCTCGTCGTCGATTTTGTCGTATCTGCCGCCGTTCGGCCTTCAAAATTCTCTCTTTTTGGCGCAGTTCTTTCTTTTCTGACTTTTTCTGCTCTCTCTCAACTTCTTCTGGACTTATTGGTGTTTCCTGATTTCCAATTTTCGCTTGGCTGTCGGCCACAAATTGTCTCATTGCCTCTTCATAACTCAGTTCCTCATTGCCAAATACTTGACCTGGATACCAAGCTTTTTCTTTTTCTTCCGTCATCCGTTCCACGACTAACTTGCCTGAAGAACCACTCACGACTGGCAATTTCAGTTGACCTTCATGTTCATACGGAACAAAACATAGGTCTACATTGATGCTTTGCCCCCCTTCTTCCGCAGTCCGATTCGCTAACCCCTCGCTTTTTTTTGGGATGCTGACACGATTTCCGGGTATCTTCTCAATAAGTTGTGGTGGACAGAATTCAAATGAACTTCTATCATAATTCTAACGAGTTTTGAATGACGAAATCAATAGATTGAAGGATGAACTAAATTAAAAACCCATTGAACGGCCGATAATCTCTTTCATAATTTCGGTTGTGCCACCATAAATGGTTTGTACGCGGCTGTCCAGGTACGCTTTGGCAATAGGGTACTCCATCATGTAGCCATAACCGCCGTGCAATTGCAGACATTCATCCACCACTCTCTTTTGCATTTCTGTTGTCCACCACTTGGCCATGGCTGCTTCAGCTGCCGATAATTCCCCTTCATTCAAAACTTCAATACAACGATCTACAAACACGCGGGCAATTTCAATTTCTGTTTTCATTTCAGCCAACTTAAAACGGCTGTTTTGGAATTTGCCAATCGGCCGACCAAACGCTGTCCGCTCTTGACAGTATTGCATCGTCATCTCCAACATCGTTTCGCAAGCCGCCACGGCAATGACAGCAATGGACAATCGCTCCTGAGGCAGTTGAATCATCAATTGGTAGAAGCCTTGTCCTTCTTGCCCTAACAGATTTTCAGCCGGTACTTTGACATTATGGAAGAATAGTTCGGCCGTATCCTGCGCTTTAAGACCGATTTTTTCCAGATTACGGCCGCGTTCAAACCCCTCCATTCCCCGTTCCACCACCAACAAACTGACGCCGCCATGTCGAGAATCAGGGTCAGTTTTTACAACCACAATCACCATATCGCTATTAATGCCGTTGGTGATAAACGTCTTTTGGCCGTTGAGTAGATAATGGTCGCCGTGCAAGATGGCCGTCGTCTGCACCCCCGCCAGATCACTGCCCGTATTCGGTTCGCTCATGGCAATAGCTGTAATCCATTCCCCGCTGACAAATTTGGGCAGCCAGTGTTGTTTTTGCCCCTCTGTACCATAAGCTAAAAAGTAGGGTAGAGCGATGTCATTGTGCAAACCAAAGCCAACCCCGGATGCGCCGGCGCGAGTCAATGCTTCAGTCAGAATCACATTATAGCGAAAATCTTCGAGACCCAAACCACCATACGCTTCGGGCACATCCATCGCCAAAAAGCCCAGTTCCCCTGCTTGAAGCCACAATTCGCGAGGTACAATACCCTCTTTTTCCCACTGCTCATGAAAGGGCGCAATCTCATTCTCCACAAAGCGGCGCGCCGAGTCCTGAAACATCAAATGTTCTTCCGTAAACAATGTTCGTTTCATTTTATTCCTCCAGGTCAAAAGGGCTGCCATCAGGCATGATTGCCCCTTTAAGTGATTGTACTTGAGCCAGATTTTCGGCAAGTACCACAGCGCCAGTTAAGTCGGCGGCCGTTAAATCGGCTCCGGTTAGGTTTGCATACTGCAAATTTGCCTGAGCCAATTTAGCTCCGACCAACACAGCCCCGGTCAGGTTCGCCCGTCGCAAATCAGCCCGGCTTAAGTCAGCGCCGGTGAAGTCCACCCCTACCAGACTGGCTTTGACAAATTGGGTTTCGGTCAGCGTAGCTCCGGCTAAGGTTGTGCCATCTAGCACAACGGCCGTGCAATCCGCCCCCGCCAGTAAAACCAGACTCAGATTTGCAATAATGCTTTCAGCCCCACACAGAACTGCCCCCCGCAAATTAGCCCCTCGTGCATTAACCAATGTCAGTATAGACCCACGCAGAATGGCTCCGTCCAGGTTTGATTTGATTAAGGAGCTGTTGGTGAAAGCAGCGGCCGTGCAATCTGCCTGACGCAAACTTAAACCGGAAAGGTCAAGCCGTTCCAAAGACAAACCCGACAGGTTGAGATTGGAAAAACCCTTTTCACCCTGCTCAACTCTGATGAGCAGTTCCTCTCGTGTAATATCGGCCATAGGTCAAGCTACTGCCCCGATGAGAGCGGCCCTAATGAAAGATCAATGCGGGATTCATGCACAGGCGATTCCCAACGCAGCCGCAAATCTGCTTGTAACACTGGCGTGGGCAAGATAAATACATGCTCTCCCTGAGTTGTTTGTCCGGGACCAATAACTTTTGGCATGGGGGTTAAACTCTGGTTGGCCGGGCCATTTGTCTGCCACGATTCATACACATTCAAATATCTGTCTATCAACCGAAATTCTGTGGCGCTCACTGATTTATCACTCTGGTTGAAGACTTCTATTGTCATGATGACATACACATACCCGGCAATTAGATTAGCGTCACCTGGAACAATATGGGCATTTTCCACCTTAATTGTGACGCCATTGAGGATGACAGAATGGGGGGTGGCTCCGGCCGCGTAATCATAATTGGCCGGTAACACATCAGGATTATACGGATCACCACTTTGGCAAGCGGCAAAAATAAATAAAGCAACTATGAGGGTAAAAATGCTCACTCGTTTCACGATATTTCCTCCTTTATACATTGCAAATTTCTGTAAATGGGGAGCATGACATAATGATACCGTGCAAGTGGTAAGTGGCAAGTTTGCAAGTGGCAAGTTTGTGCGTGTGTGCATGATAAGAAAAAAAGACCCATCAGGAAAAATATCCCTAATGGGTCTGGGAAGATTTGCAGACTTGCAAACTCGCTACTTTGCTAATTCAAGCACAGGTTCCACAGCCAAGCCATTGCCGGAAACAACTAGCGTACTTTCTTTTTTGAGGAGGGGGCCACCTACTGCCAGATACTCGTACCCTTTTTGTACCAGGGACATGTAATCGGGAATCATCCGTCGGCCGTCAATAACCAGGTATGGCGGTTTGACAGCTTTCTCAATGGTGCGTGAAAGGCCGCGAAACTCTTCCCAATCTGTGGAAATAAAAACGGCGTCACTGCCAGCTAAGGCTTCTTGAGCTGTGTCATGGTAGGTAATACGTTCAAAAAGATGATTCTTTTCCGGGCTAAACCAATACTCCTGCGCTGCCTGCATTGCCAGAGGATCGTAAGCCCGGATTTCCTTGACGCCTTTGCTGAGCAATGCCTCCACTGCTTTTAATGCGGCCGAATCGCGCATATCATTGGTACGTTTTTTGAAAGCCAGCCCCAGCAGCGTTACTGTTTTCTGGTTAAAGTTGAAATCAGCTTCATGGACGGCCCGGTCTACCAGATATGTTTTCTGATATTCATTGATGTTGTAGACCGCTTGCAGTATATCTGTGGAGCAGCCAGCCTGGTTCAACTGGTAAATTAACGATTGAATATCTTTGCCAAAGCAACTTCCACCGGCCCCGTTACTAACATAGGAACCCCAGGTACTTATGCGAGTATCGGCTGTCACCCCAATCTTCAAGTCTTCCATACGTACATTGGGTAGGTTTTCAGCCACCCGTGCCCCGACGCCATTCCAGAAAGAGATGTAGGTTAACAACAGGGTGTTACCCATATATTTAATGGACTCGGCCGTTTCTGGAGTTGTCTCTACATATTTAATACGCACATGGTTTACAAATTGGGAATAGACTCGGCGCAGTAGTTGGAGATCTTCTTCCGTGTCGGCGCCTACAACCACCCGGTCTGGGCGGCGGGAACCATCAATGGCATTACCCTGTGCCAGAAATTCAGGATTGGAAGCCACGCCCACATTTTTGACGCCATGATCGGTCATGACTCGTTCTAACATGCGGGCGGTTCCTACAGGGACAGTACTTTTATTCACCAGAACAACCCGGCTTTGCTCCTGACGATGGGACAGCAGTTGGGCCACATCATTAGCCGCGTTCAGATAGTAGCTCAAGTCAGTAGAACCATCCCGGTTAGGCGGGGTGTTGATGCACATAAAAAAGACATCTGTTTCCTCGACCAGGCTAGAAATATCACTGGTGAAGAAAAGGTAACGGCCGTGTGTCTCTTGAATCGAAGCATATAGTCCTGGCTCATTGACATAATACTCAATCTGGGCGCGGTCGCCGCTTTCATAAGCCGTAATCTTTTGGGGATCAATATCATAGGCGTATACTTCATGTCCAGCTTCGGCCAATATCGCAGCATGAGGCAAGCCTACAAATCCAGTTCCAACAACAATAATTTTCATTTGATTAACTCCTTGCAGATGATACAAAACGAAGGCCACGAATAGATCGAAGTTATCCTCGTCTCACTCGTGGCAATGTGCTTAAAAATACTCTTTTCAGATGGAAAGATAACATAGTTTACGCTATTTGAACCAGCTTACATTTGTACTTTCAGGCTACGTCCGGTCGCCGCTGCCACTGTTCATCATAGCGGCCGCTTTACGCCCAATTTCCACCGCAAAATTTGTACCCCGATCCCAGGGGTAAACCTGGCTCATGCTGGCAAAATAGAGACCGGGAAGTGGGGTTTGAATATCGGGGATGGCTTGTGAATGGTTGAGCAGCGGCACTGGCTGGGCATATGCCTCCCGGAACAGCCAGCTTTGGCGTACCCAATCCCGCTGAAATTCCGGGTTGATATTTTTGAGAGCGGCCGTAAAAAGGTCTTCTAATTCCATCTGGCTCATGCTCATGTAGGGATGATCAGGCGTCACATAATCGCCGCAGTACAAAATATGGTCGTCATTGTAATGTTTGCGCTCGATAAAGTTGGTATGCTCGACCAACGCCAGGAAAGGATAATCCCCTTCATTTTTATCGGGGGTGTTAGCGGGAATGTTTAGCCAATAGGTTCGATCATCGGGCATAAACGGCCGTGTCAAAGCCAATGTCAGCGCCACCGCTCCCATACTCTTCAAATTGAGCAGTTGCCCCAAATAGTCGGGCGGTAAATCGGGCGCCAGTTTTGTTAATAAGCCGGGGGAGGTGGTCGCTAGGCAGTTATCAAAGGTATATGTTTGTCCGGCCGCCTGTATGGACAATTTGCCATTTTGGGGGCGAACTTGTTCTACCGGGCAGTTAAGTTTTACCTGGCCGCCACGTTCTTGCACAACGACCGTCAACCTATCCACAAACGCTTGAAAGCCACCTTCATAATAACCCAGGCTCATGCTGCGAACATGAACCCGCGCCCACATCCAGGCCATATTGACATCCTGGTAATATGGTCCAAACTTGCCAATAAGCAGCGGTCGCCACACCGTCTTGTAGATTTTTTGGCCGTACCAACGTTGTAGCCAGCTATCGGCCGTTTCCTGTTCCAATTTGCGCCACGGCCGTGAAAAACGAAGATATGCGCCCACCAATCCAAAGCGGATTGTGTCCAACAGATTAAACCCGGAAAAGGTAAACCAGCGCAAAGGGGAGTCAAACGGTTCGATACGGCCGTTGTGAATGACAGATGTTGTCGGGCGCGGGAAAAATAGCTTATCCTTAAACCCAATCTCCTCCGTCAGCCCAATAATCGCTTTGTCTGACTTAAAAATATGGTGATAAAACTTCTCCAACGGCCAATCCCAGGTTTCATCCTGAAAACCGCCGGCCAATCCCCCGGCACAATCGCTGGCTTCAAAAAGTACCACATCATGACCGGCGTTCAATAAATCATATGCGGCCGACAGTCCGGCAAGTCCGGCTCCGATGATAGCTGTGTTCATGGTGGATTTGAGATTGGAGATTGACAATCTCCAATCTCAAATAGGTACCTCCTGTTCTTTTACTTTCACTGCCTGCTTAAAGGTAGACCAACGCATCCCTGCCCGAAGCATATACCAACCGCCCAATATTGTAATGGGCAGCCACAAAGCGGCGTGCAGTACCAGCGTATAAGCGGTGGCAATTTCGGGGTTGACGCCATACAACACCAACACAGCAATTCCTGGCCCATCAAATGTGCCGATGTAACCGGGCGCGGCCGGCAACGTGGTAGCTAAATTAACAACGCCATTCATCAACATCAAGGCAAAAAAGGTCACTTCAAAATCAAAAGCTTGCATCACAAACCAATATTTCACTGTCTCCAACAGCCAGATGACGACCGAAGTGAAAAAGATCATCAATACACTGCGAAAGCTGCGTAATGATTCCAGCCCATCCAAAAACCGTTTTAAGAAGGTGAGCAGTGGGTGATGAATACGATGGGGAAACAGTTTGTAGCCGATTTTTTCAGCAAGGGCATAAAAATGATCGGGGAAAGCAGCCAAGCCAAAAAAGATAATCAAAGCGACAAAGAAGACGATGCTGGCCAGCACAACGATGGAGCGAATGGATGCACTGTCACCGGGAATGGGGGTGAAAGGGAGGGCGACAAAAACAAACATAAGCATCACCAACCCATCAAACACCCGCTCCACAACGACGGTGGCTAAACTGGCGCTCATAGGAATCTTTTCTCGTTCTCGCAGGACAAAGGAACGCAGCACTTCACCGGCTCGTGCCGGGTAGACGTTGTTACCCATGTAACCGATCACCACTACAGGAAAGAGGCGAATGAGGGAGACGTGTTTTAACGGCCGTAACATATAATCCCAACGCCACGTCCGCGCCCAAACCGCTAAAAAGTAAACCACAATCCCCGGCAAAATCCAGATATAGTTGGCCGCTTGCATGTAACCCCACACGTCGCCCAACTTTAAGCCACGCAGCGCCAACCAGATAAAAAAGGCACTGACCAACAGCCCCAGCCACAATTGCCATTGTTTCAAAATAATCTTCATAACCTATCTTCTTGTTGATATACACCCCTTAGGAGGGTAGTACGCAATTGTACCAACCGGCAAGTTACACGCCACCGCTTTAATTTTTTGTGGAATAGGAATGCAAATCATCACCCTGTGTTATAATCATAGTAACTATACAGGTATATCTCGACTGTCATACCCACCTTCGCGGGTATCCAGGCACATGGATTCCTGACTTCGCAGGAATGACCTGTATTAATACTAATCATATCTGGGCTGGTTGTATGACCAGTTTTCTAACCTGGCCCGGTGACAGATTGATTTGGAGTTGATGTATAACCGGTGCGGCGCTGACAATGTTGGAAAATGGGGAACCTGACTCAGCCATCAGCACGGCCGACCAAAAAGCAACCATCGTATGGTACAGCAAATGGGAACAGATGTGATCAACCAGTATGAAACTATTACTTAGCGGGTTTGGGCCGTTCGGCGGCCGTGATGTAAATCCTTCAGAGCAGGTCGTTCATGCTTTGGCGGAGCAGGAAATGGAGGGGGTGGAATTAGTCACCGTTATTTTGCCGGTGGAACGCTTTGCCGGGCCAGATACGCTCATTCGCACCTATATTACTGCCCAGCCAGACGCGGTGTTGTGCCTGGGGGAGTCGAGCCGACGAGCAGCCGTTTCTGTGGAGCGGATCGCCATTAACCTGCTGGACTACCTCATTGCTGACAACGGCGGTCACCTGGTTACGGACAAGCCAGTTGTGGCCGAGGGAGCAGACGCCTATTTCAGTACGCTGCCGATACGGAAGATGGTAGAGGCGCTCCATGAGGCGGGCATACCAGGGCAGGTTTCCTATTCGGCCGGCACTTTTTTGTGCAACCAGGTAATGTATGAAATTCTCCATTACCTGCATAAACACAATTTAGCTACCCCAGCCGGGTTTATCCATCTGCCCCAATTGCCCCAACAAACGGCCGGCAGCATCAATCCCCAACCTTCGATGAGTTTAGAGACAATGGTGAGGGGGTTGACGGCCGTTATTCAAACCATCGCTACCAAAACCTGATAAAGCGTACCCAACATTGTTACCGAGCGAAAATAATATTTACTTTCACACAATTACTCAGATTTTTTTGTGGATAAAAAAACGTTGAACTAAGCGCTACACGCAGAAAGAGCAACCAAGTTAATCCCCCTTCCCAAACAATTGAATAAGCGATTATATTTCCTATAAATCCATACCCTACAGGGGGTATAGTCATGACTCCATTACGTCAACGCATGTTGGCAGACATGCAATTACGCGGTCTTGCTCCCAAGACCCAAGATGCTTACCTACGTGCCGTGCGCCAACTGGCCGCATATTTTAACAAATCCCCGGATCAGGTCACCGAAGAGGAAATACGGGCGTATTTTCTCTATCTCAAGAAGTATCTTCTCAATAAGTCGTGGTGGACAGAATTCAAATGAACTTCTATCATAATTCTAACGAGTTTTGAATACAGAAAGTCTAGCATAGATGAACCCTTGTCAACAAAAGCAGTGAGAAAGCAAACAATGTTAACTGACTTTGACCCCAATCAAATACAAGACCTTGAGGGAGCACAACAAGC
>JAAEOP010001199.1 GCA_024223125.1 Chloroflexota bacterium | reverse complement strand
ATAGGTGCGTTGGCTTGCCAGAATAGAATCAAGCGGACGGGAGCAAGACCCTGGCCAGTGTGCGGTGCGCGAGAAATAGTATAGCCTGCCAACGTGATCTCTGAAGTGACGGGTTGGTTCAAAATAACCGAGGGTTCAGGTAGGGTTGTTGTTGGTTCCGGATCGACCCGTATCAGCGGCCCCACGGCGTTGAGCGACCAGCGTTCGGCGGCACCGGGGAGTTCGCGGGTCAGATAAACGATGTTGCCCCCAGCCAATAGATTTTCGACGGCAGCCAGCCGGTCTGATTCCAAATCGGCGGTGACGGTTTTAATATCGGGCCGCCGATTTTCTGTTTGTTGAAAGTAACGGAGCAGAGTCATTTCGCCCAAAATACCCACAATGGCCGCTTCTTGGTCGGTGGGCGGCTGCGCAAGCATGTCGAGTCCGTAATCATGGACCTGCCAGGTATAACGCCGGCTCAATACCGTGGACCCCCTTTGATAAAGCTGAATAATCATAAAAGCAAATATGGCCAAAGCCAGACTGGTTAAGACAACTCGCCAACGCTTATATTTTTTGATGGCATTGGAGCCGTCCGTTTTTGGTTTGAGTGTGGCCGCGGTGTGCAACAAAAACGCTGCGCCGATGCCACTCCAGATAGCCCATATCAGAAAAACTGGAATGAAAAAGACCTCAATATCGGTGACGTTGTAGAGGAGGTTGAAGGGTAGATATGTTAAAAAGGATGCACCGGTCAAAGCCAGATATTTTCGGTGACCGATACGAAAGAGATAGACTATCCCAATAAGGCCCGGTACCGTTGTGTAAAATTGACCGGCCAGTAAATTCCAGTAAAACTCAAAGTT
>JAAEOP010001198.1 GCA_024223125.1 Chloroflexota bacterium | reverse complement strand
CTGGGGCCGCCCAACTCGCCGCCTTGTTCGTTGCCCTGGCCTTGCCCTGGCCCTTGTCCCTGCCCATTGCCGTCACCCTGTCCAGGGCCGGGAATTTCGCCCAGACCTTGATTTTGATTGGGGTTGGCACGGCCGTCATTGGGCGGCAGCAAATTGTCAGGGTTGGCGGGCGGCTGGGATTGGCCTTCCCCCTGCCCGGCCTGAGCCACCGACTGCCGTCCTTCCGCCAGCGCATTGGCCGCTTGATTGGCCTGATCTGCGGCCGCTCCTTCTTGCGCCCGTTGTTGTAAAGTGCCGGCCGCGTCGCGCAGCGCTTGTTGCGCGGCCGCTACGTCTCCATTTTGTAATGCCTGGGCTGCTTCGGCCAACTGTTGGGCCAATTGATCGTCTGTGCCGACCAACGCTTGCGCCGTTTCCATTAAATCTTGGGCTAACGCTTGTTGTTCTGCGGCCGTTAAAGAAGGCAGTTCATCAGCCAGTTGGGAAGCGGCCGCCGCTGCCTGGGTTAAGTTGCCATTTTGCAGATTTTCGCCCAGCGATTGGCTGTTGGCATTGTTGGTTAATGGTTCTCCGGCCGTTTCAAGCTGTTGGTGTAACGCTTCATTACTGTTTTGAGCCGCCAAATCGCGCAGTTCCGCTTCTGCTTCGGAAAGGGCGGCCACACCTTGTTCTTGGCTAACATCCCCTTCACCCAGACCTTGAATGGCTTCTTGAACAGGTTGCAGCAGTTCTTCTTTTTGCAGGTTGGTTAGGTCTGGGTTTTGCTGGATTTGTTGGCTAAGGGCTTCTAGCTGGGCCGCCTGCTCTTCAATGCTTTGGGTAACATCTCGCTGCTGTAAGAGGGTTTCTTCCTGGAGATTGGGCAGCAAGATTGCCAACAGCAGTAAGGTTACACCCAATAAAATGATGAGCCAATCCTGCCGGTTGATTTGGAGGGGGAGTTGGGATTTGGTATCTACGCGCTGCACGGCCGTCAATGTATCATTCAACTGCTGCCGGGTCAAAGTGGAGGGAGCGCTAATGGTATTGTTGTGGATTTGCACGGCCGTACTGGCCCGCTCTTGAAGTTGAAATTGCCCATCGGCAAAGTGGGCTTGTTCCTGCAAAGTATGCCGCTGCCACAACAGCCAAAGGAACGCCGCCAGCAGTCCCATCCCCACAAAAATAATGGCGATGATGCCCACTTCCCGGTTCGTCAGCAGCGGTCGGTAACGAGCCAGAGCAGCCACAACCACTGCCAGCAGCAGCCCCGCCAACAATCCCCGTGGCAACCATAACAACATATCGCGTCGTCGGCGACGGCCGTTCCATTTGCTTAATTGTTTAACCAGTTCTGTAAACTTATTTTCTTGGTTCATTTTTGAGATTGGAGATTGGAGATTGCCTGTCCAGTATAATCTCCAATCTCCAATTACCATCTTTTACCTAGTCGCAATCTTACGTACATTCCGCACACACATCCAGTATAAAAGGAGTGACCCCACTGCGTAAAGGATCAGAAATATCCACCAGGGAGAAGGTAGCCAGATTGTACTGCTGCCGGTCGTACTCTTAAAGGCAAACAGCGCCCCCTCCTCAAATAAAATAAAATCACTGACGATAAGGGCAGCCGGTAAATTGGTAGCCGCCAACAGCAGCAAACCCAATTGCAGCAGCAGTTCCATCGTGCGGCTAAAGACAGAAACGCCAATGAGCAACGGTGAAATAATGGCCGCAAACAAGCCAGCCAGCATAGGAATGCCCACCGTAAAAAAGAGCGCCCCGGCAAAGGTGGCCACGCTGGCCCCCAATGTCGTCCGCATCCAACTAGAGCAAAACAACCCCCACAGGGCAAAAGCGACAGCGGCTACAAAAATAATAATCTGCGACACAAAGAGTTCGCTGAAGGTAACGCCGCCCAATAAAAAAGCGATGCTTTGCAGGGGAATGGCGGCAAAAATGAGTAAAAAGACGTAGCTTAAGGCTGAAATCAGTTTGCCCATCACAAAAGCATTGGCGGAAAGCAGCGTCGTCCGCAGCAGATCATATGTTTGCCTTTCTTTTTCGCCGGTAATGGTTCCGGCGGTGAAGGATGGTCCTACAAAGATGACCAGAAAGACTTGCACCCCAACCACGCAGCCAAAAATTACTTTGCCTACCTCACGCGGGTCGGGGCCAAACGGGCCGCTGGCAGAGGAGGCAAAAGCGGTGTAAACCAGTACGATAAACAAGCTCATTACTAGCAAATAGACAGTGAGAACGACAAAGGCTCGCCGGCCGCGCATCCGGCCGCGTAATTCTTTCATCGTCACCGGATTGTGGCGCAAGTTGTGGAAACGTTTTTTTGTAGGGGGGTGGGGGGTTATTTCTGTCATTGTTTATATTTTTGAGATTGGAGATTGGAGATTGGAGATTTTTCGTCTCCACTAGAGATGGATTCGAGCCACGATAAATCTTCATCAGAAAATAATGGCTCGTTTAGTTCTGACATTGTTTTATATTCAGGTTGAGGTTCACGAAACTGTTTTGAGTGTTTTTGATTACCTTGTTTTTGAGACTTCAAACTATTTGCAAAGTTGTTCAATTGCCGTCCGATTGTATTTAACTGTCTGGCATACTTTTCTAATTGGGCATCGTTGATAAGACGCCTTGTCTGGCATCGGTTGAGCCAATATTTAGTTTCAAACAAACTACCACGCGCATAATACAAAAATTTCAGCTTTTCACCAAAATGATAACGGCCGTAAGCCTCTGCAATATTTTCCCCAACCGAATTAACAGCCCGTACCAACTGTTTTCCAACCATATCCCTGGCAAATCTATCCCAATCACCTACCTGCTTCCAAACATCATCCGCAATCACTTCACTGTTTTGCAAAACCTTCAAATCTTCCAAAGACGTTCCCATCACCAAACCTCCAATCTCCAATCTCCCAATCTCTTAATCTCCAATCTTTACTCACTAATTCTCCGTGCCTGATAAAGTATACCACCCCATAAACCAAGCACGGCCGTCAAATACACGGCCGTCGGCCCCACACTACTAGCAATTAACATCGTCGTGTCTTTGGCGCTCATAATACTGGCGACGCCCAGCCAAACGCCACTGCTGTTGAACAGGCGTACAATGACCACCAGGGCATAAGTGCTGGCCAGGGCCATGGTGGCGGAACGCACGGCCGTAGAGACAAACATCCCCATAAAAGCCGCAAACAACACTTCCAGCCAGGGACGGAGTAAGGTCATCAAGCCGACGATGCCACCCCACACGGCCGTGTCGCCACCCATCACCGTCAACGAACAAAACATGATCAATCCTTGGAAAGCGCTCAACAAAAACAACACCGGCCAGATACGTAAGCGGGCCAATGCACCAAACAACTTCGCCAACAAAATGGAAGCAGTCGGCTGCGGCGTTACCCGCAAAATATCCCAGGTTCCCCGGTCTCGCTCCATGCTAATCGTAGGGGCTGTTAACGCGGGGGCCATCAACGAGCCAAAAATCGTCAACATCGAAAGCAGTATCCCCGGTAAACAAAGCAGGCAGTAAACGGCAAAAAGGGCATCGTTGTCCGCAAAAAAGGCGGGATTATTAAAGCCGGTGCAAAACCCCAAAACAATGACCCCCAACAACACAAAAGGGGAAAAGCGGAGTAAATTATCATAAAAAGGGTTGGGGTTGCCCCAGGTTCCTTTCTCCCGCAAATAGATCGGGTTTTGGGGTAAAGCGCGATACCAACGCCACCACTCTTTCAGGCTCAATTCACAATCCCTTTTGTCACCTGCAAAAAGACATCTTCCAGGTCGCCCGTCTCTTCGTGGAACGAAACTACCTGAATGCCCTGACCAAACATATCGCCCAGCAAACTGCTGAGAGCAGTATCTCCTCCGCCAAAATCAAACTGTACTGTGTCAGGGGGCAGGTTGGCTTCCAACGGCGGCGTCAGACCATGTACAGCTTCATGTTGTAAAAGGAATTCCTGCACCGGCGCTGTGTCGCCCAGGACTTTGACCTGAATCAGCCGGTGGGCGCGCAGCTGCTTTTTCATCTCGTGCATGTTGCCGTGAGCGATGAGGTTGCCTGCTTCTAAAATAGCAATATCAGTGCAAATGTCGGCTACTTCGGAGAGGATGTGAGAGGAGAAAAAGATGGTCTTGCCCATATTCTTCAACTCACGCAGCAGTTCCCGAATTTCAATACGGGCGCGGGGATCCAGCCCACTGGCCGGTTCATCCAGAATAAGAATTTGAGGATCATGGGCCAGGGTGCGAGCCAGGCAAAGCCGTTGTTTCATGCCCCGGCTCAGGCTTTCTACCATCGCCTCTTTTTTATGGTTCAGGTCAACTAATGTCAGTAAATCATCTACCATGCCGCTGCGGGTAGATTGGGGAACCTCGTAACAGGCAGCGAAAAAATCCAGATATTCCCACACTTTCATATCATTGTAGACGCCGAAGAAGTCGGGCATGTAACCAATGGTCTGGCGCACGGCACGGGGGTCATCAGTGACAGAATGTCCAGCAACCCACGCTTTGCCGCTGCTGGGCTTGAGCAGGGTAGTGAGAATACGCATGGTGGTCGTTTTACCGGCTCCATTTGGCCCAATAAAGCCGAAAACCGCGCCTTCTTCAATGCTCAACGTTAGTTCGTTCAGCGCCGTCAAGCTGCCGTATTTTTTTGTAAGTCCCTGTATTTCGATTATTGTGTCCATATTTCGTAATCCGGTAGTGGTTAAATCCTAACTGATGAAGAGATATTAGGACTTTCGCTTTAGCTCCTTGATTTTAGAGCCGTAAATGGCAAAT
>JAAEOP010001197.1 GCA_024223125.1 Chloroflexota bacterium | reverse complement strand
GGCCAGCATGTCCGCGGTGAGTTGGGCACATTCTTGCATGCCAAGGTTTTGGGCGGCAATGCTGGGTTGGGCACAGTAGCGGCCCAACTCGGCGATGCTGTTTTCCAGGTGGTCTTTGAGGTATTGGTTGATAGTCATAGTATCAGGTGGGAGGTGTCAGGTGGGGGGGGAGTTGAAAGGTTGGGGGAGGGCTGTAGGCGCAGGCTTTATGCCTGCGGGGTTGCAGGGAAGGAAATTGCAGATTGTGAACGGGGAACTGCAAATTGTGAATGGTGATACGAAATACGCAATTCGTTATACGAGCTTTAGGGCCGTTCTTTTCTCGAAATGATCGTATTTTCTCAAAAAGTTGATGAGACTTCCGAAGTCTTATGGGCAGGATGCCCAATAGCAACGGTTTTGCAGAGACTTCGGAAGTCTGTGCCTCGTAACATTGAAAAGATACAAAGACCCTATAAAAACAAACCGAACAGGTTGAGGGATGCTGCGCCCAGGTAGGCGACTACCAGCATTTTAAAGATTTTGCCGACCCAGCACCACGCCAGAAAACGCGAAACAGGCATGCGCAAGGCGCCGGCGGCCATCCCTGCCATGTCAAAAACGGGCAGCGGCAAAAATGCGAGCAACAGGATGGTCCAGCCGATTAGACGCGGGTGGGTTGTCATCCATTCGCGAATCCGGTCGTATGTGTGGGTGTTTTCCACCACCATCCGTCCGCTGATCCCAGCCAAAAAACCGGACAATTCGCCGAGTGTAGCGCCGCTGCCCGCAAAGAGCGCGACCAATACAGGGTTGAGCACTCCGCCCATTGCAAAGACGATGATTAGGCCGGGCGCGGGGAGGATTACGGTCGCGCTGGTCAGCAAGCTGAAGAGAAAAATGCCGGGGTAGCCGTACCGGGTAAGCGTATCAACTTGGTCGCGAATGCTAAAAATGTATACG
>JAAEOP010001196.1 GCA_024223125.1 Chloroflexota bacterium | reverse complement strand
GTCACCTTGCCTTTAATGATCCGCCCTACGCCAAATTTGACGATCCGGTCTGGGTTAAAGTAATTGAACTGGCCGAAGCCAGTCGCCGGCAACAAGTTGGTGAGGGACACTTTGGCTCACTAGACGAAGTCCCTACCCAGGCCATCACCCTGACCATCCCGGCGCTGCTGGCGCCCAAAGCCGTGTTGTGCATTGTGCCGGAAACTCGCAAAGCCGAGGCAGCGAGGGCTTGCCTGACCGAGCCTGTTAGCGAAGACCGGCCCGGCTCAATCTTGCGAGAGGTTAACCACGCTCGACTCTATTTAGACCAGGAGTCGGCGGCTAAGCTATAAATCAACTATTTTTACCACCTGCGAAAGGAGGGATGCCCACCCGTTATATCAAATAATGTTTCACGTTCTGTTTCTGGTAGAGGGGAGTTCAGCACATTGAGCTTCCTACGTAAAAATCAATGAAGAAGAATCTAGGGAGGATCTTTCTGTGAATAAGAAGTTGTTTTACCTAATCATTTTTACTATGCTTGTGGCGCTGCTTTTACCAATGGCAGCCTTAGCCCAAGGTGGCAGTACCTACACCATTCAGGCTGATGACACGCTTTCAAAGATTGCCGAAAAAGAGTACGGCGATCCCTTGGCGTTTCCGGCCATTGTCTTCTACAGCAACCAGAAGGCCACCGATGACGACTCGCTAACGCTGGTTGAAGACCCCAACCTGATTGAAATTGGCTGGACCATTTACATACCTACCGCCGAAGAAGCCAATGCTTACCTGATTGGCAATATTCCGGGCGGCAGCTACAACGAAGCCCCCATTTTGGCTGAACGGGTGGCCGCCGGTGAATTGCCGCCGGTGGATGAGCGCCTGCCTGATAACCCCTTAATTGAAGCGGTAGCTGAAGATATTGGCCAATACGGCGGCACCCTGAACCGCGGGTTCACCGGGCCGTCTGACCACAACAACTATACTAGGGTGGTGTACGACGCTCTGGTCCGCTACTCACCCACCGGCAGTGAAGTTATCCCCCATATTGCCGAAGGCTGGGAGTCGAATGCCGACTTTAGCGAGTGGACTGTCCGGCTACGACCGGGGGCCAAATGGTCCGATGGCGCCCCCTTCACTGCCGATGACATTATGTTCTGGTACAACGACATTTTCCTGAACGAAGAGTTAACGCCCAGTATTCTGACCTGGATGAAAAACCCGGATAGCACAGCAGCTACGGTTGAAAAGGTGAGCGATTACGCAGTCAAGTGGACGTTTACCAGCCCCAACACCGCCTTCTTGCTCGACCTGGCTAACAAAGACGGCGCCGACAAAGCCATCAGCAATCTGGCCTTTGCGCCGGCTCACTACCTCAAGCAGTTCCATCCCACCTATGCCGATCAGGCCGAACTGGACGCCAAGATAGCCGAAGCGGGTTTCGATACCTGGACCGAACTGTTTGCCGTGGAAGCCTTGCCCCACCTGAGTGGCACTCGCCCCAGCATGGCCGCCTGGGCCCCGGACGGCACCTCCGTGTCCGACCCGGTCTTCACCATTAAACGCAACCCCTACTACATCGGCGTGGACCCGGCCGGCAACCAACTGCCCTATATTGATGAAGTTCGCTTTACCCAATATTTGGACAAAGAAACGCTGAACTTGGCTGCAGTAGAAGGCAAAATTGATATGCAGGGGCGGCACATCGATATGCTGAACTACCCGGTCTTTATTCAAAACGGCGAAGCCAACGGCTACCGGGTCATTACCTGGCCCGCCTTCGGCGGCTCTGAAGCTGTGGTAATGTTCAACCAGACCTGGCAAGGCCCGGAAGGCGAAATGTTCCGCAACAAAGATTTTCGCATTGCTTTGTCGCACGCCATTGACCGCGAGGCCATCAAGGAATTGGCCTTTCTGGGCGTAGGGGAAGCCCGCCAAGGCGTGCCCGCTCCCTTCCACCCCTACTACCCCGGCGATGAATATGCCTTTAAGTACACCGAGCTCAACCCGGACCTGTCCAACCAGATGCTTGATGAAATCCTGCCCAACAAAGACGCTGATGGTTTCCGCACCCTGCCCGACGGCTCTCCGTTGGATATTGAACTGGGTGTTGTCCCGGAACAATTTGTAGACTGGCCGTCTATTGGACAACTGGTGGTTGAAGACTGGGCCGATGTAGGCATTAAGGCGCACGTAGAACTTAGAGAGCGAACCCTCCATTTTTCTATGCGCCCTGCCAACGAGCTGATGGCCGAAATGTGGAACGAAGACACCACCGGCTTCCCCTTTAGCGGCGCGCCCAAGTTTGACCCGCGCAGCGACCCCGCGCTAACCTTTGCTCCATTGCATGGCAAATGGTACACCAGTGATGGGGCCGAAGGCATAGAACCACCAGCCGACATCGCTAAAATTGTTGAGATCATTGACGAAGCTAAAGTGTCGCCACGCGGCCGCCAGATCGAATTGGCACAAGAGTTGTTCAGACTTTGGGCCGATAATGTCTGGGAGATCGGCACCGTGGGCCTAACGCCCAGCGTTCAAGGCGTGGTTGTGGTCAACGCCAATATGAAAAACGTGCCGGCAGTAGCCGGTAACGACTGGCCCCTGCGCACGCCCGGCGATACCCGTCCCGAACAGTTTTTCTACGTACAATAAAGCGCTTAATTTAATTCTGGTTCCCAAACGGAGTTTGGGAACCAGAAGATTTCAACCTTGTTTTGAACATTCAGTTTGGGAACGAGGTGGAAACCTCGTTCCCACGCTCCAGCGTGGGAATGCAAGGGGTCCAACGCTGGAGCATTGGACCCAGAGATTTCGACTGAACTATGAATTACAAGTGACGAATTGCGAATGACGAGTCGATAATTTTTCATCATTCATAATTCATCGTTCATAATTCACAATTATGAGGACGCTCTATGGGACAATACATTATCAAACGGCTTTTACTTTTGCCGCTTCTGCTCTTCATCTTCTCCATCATTGCTTTTGCCTTAATCCAGGCCCCGCCCGGCGATTTTGTGACCAGCCACATTGCCGAACTGGCCGCGTCCGGCTCGGCGGTGGATCAGGCCCAAATTGATGCTTTACGCCAGCAATATGGCCTCGACCAACCCCTGTATATTCAGTATTTCAAATGGGTGGGAAATATACTGCAAGGCGATTTGGGAGTGTCCCTTGACTGGAGAAAACCTAATGCAGAGTTAATCTCGGAAAGGTTGGCTCTAACCCTAGTACTGGGCGCGTTTACCTTTATAATCACCTGGTCCATTGCTATCCCTATTGGCATTTATTCGGCTACCCGTCAATACTCCTTTTTTGATTATTTCTTTACGGTGTTCAATTACATCGGCATTGCTACCCCTACCTTTATGACCGCGCTCATTCTTATGTGGGTTGCCTTTAAATACTTTGGCGCTAGTGTTACCGGCCTCTTTTCGCCGGAGTATATAGACGCCGAATGGAGTTTGGCCCGTGTTGCGGATTTACTTAAGCACCTGTGGCTACCCGCCCTGATTCTGGCCCTTGACGGCACGGCTCGACTGGCCCGGATTATGCGGGCCAATTTGCTGGATGAACTCAAAAAACCTTACATGGAAATGGCCCGGGCCAAAGGCATGACCGAATGGAAGCTGGTCATGAAATATCCGGTCCGGCTGGCGCTTAATCCGCTCATTAGCACCATTGGTTGGTATTTGCCGCTGCTTTTTTCCGGCAGCTTGATTGTAGCCACGGTCCTTAACCTGCCCACCATCGGCCCGCTGCTGCTGCGGGCGCTCATTGTGCAGGATATGTTCCTGGCCGGAGCCATCATCCTTGTTTATATGTTCCTGGCCGTCCTGGGTACTATGCTCTCAGATATTTTGTTGGCCTGGACTGACCCGCGCATCAGATTTGAGGATTTTTAGTCCATGACTGTAAAACACGAATCTGTACCTCCTGGCGACCCGCCTCAGCCTCCGGCTGTTGAGGATGAAGTTGGGGGGGCGTTTGTCGGTCTAACGGACGACGCCGAGGCCATATATGTAGCCCCCAACTGGAAGTTGGTTTGGTGGCGCTTCAAAAAACACCGGCTGGCTCTG
>JAAEOP010001195.1 GCA_024223125.1 Chloroflexota bacterium | reverse complement strand
CGTTATCTCGGCCATTCGGCGCAACTCGCTACTGGACCAGACGAGTCGCGTTGTATCCCTGATTGGTGTCTCGGCACCCGTATTTTGGCTGGCTTTAGTAGGCTTAAATATATTCTATGGTCAACTGGGCTGGCTGCCGGGTCCGGGCCGGTTAAGCATTGGCGCTGAACCCCCACCCCGCGCCACCGGACTTTACACGGTGGATTCATTGCTTGCCGGCGATATAACGCTTTTTTGGGATGCCTTTAGCCACCTGATTTTGCCGTCTATTGTCTTAGCCGCTTTCAGTATGGGGCTTATCACCCGGATTACGCGTTCGTCGATGTTGGAAACGGTAAGTCAAGATTATGTGCGCACGGCCCGCTCAAAAGGATTGAAAGAATCCCGCGTTATCGTTCGGCACACGTTTCGCAATGCTTTAATTCCGACCATAACCGTGTTGGGCTTGTCATACGGTAATCTGCTTACCGGAGCGGTCCTTACCGAGACCATCTTCGCCTGGCCCGGCATTGGTCAGTACGCCTATAAGGCCGCGGTTTCTTTGGATTTTCCGGCCATTATGGGCGTG
>JAAEOP010001194.1 GCA_024223125.1 Chloroflexota bacterium | reverse complement strand
GTAGGTGTGGGTGTATGGGTGCTGGTAGGTGTATTCGTAGCCGTGGGTGCTAAGGGAACTGCGGCCACAGGTACAGATTCGGCATTCACGGCCGAACTATAATTACTTTTCGCCGAAGACCAACATTCACCATTGTAACTGCTCGGGCATACCAGTTTCCACCAAAATCCATCGGGACTGCGACCCACAATTTGCACCGTTTCATTAGCCAAAAGTATGGTAACAATATCGTATTGTACACTTGGTCCTCGCCGCACATTCAAGTTCACAGTCGCCGTCATCAAAGGTGCCCCAGCGGGAACTGTAGCTAACTCTGACACAGGGATTGTCGTCGCTGGCAATTCGCCTGAATTGGCAGTTGGTACCGGCGATACAATGGGAGCTGGTTCTTTTAACAATGGTTCTGGGGAAACGACCGTACTCCCAAATTCAGTGGCTCGACAGGCCAAACTACCTAAAGATACTATTATTACAAACCAGATAATTGCTGAATGTTTCATCGGAAACCCTCCATAACAAGTTGAATGCAGTATTAAACAAAAGGTCGTCTCGTTCAACTACGGAGTATGGATGATTGCCTATTGGTTATTATACGGGGCTGGCGAATGAGTGCGGCGCGTCTGTTTGACTGTTCTGTACCTTCGCTTCGCTTTGTTATTGACATAAATTCACTAATTGTTTCTTCCAAAGTGCCGGGAATTTTAGGGGTATAGAATTGAAGCAGGAGGATGTGTCAACCGCGGTTGACAGTTTGATCAATCATGAACATCATTTCCAGCAACCAATATTCAATCCCGATTCATTTTACGCCGTACACAATCGGTCGTGGAATTCCCCTCAAATCAGGGGATTTTAGCGCCAGACCAGACACTCTTTCCTGACTGGATGCGTAGAGGTGGCTAACATAACATTGGCACTGATAAAAAATGTGTAGAATCCATTAAAATCTTAAGGTTGCCAGACTAGAGAATCGGTTAAGGCTACATTCAAACGCTTCTCAAGATCACGGCCGTCAGGCGACATCATAAACAAACCCTCCTGACTGGAGAAAGCAAAATAGGGGGCGTTGTGGGAGGCAAAACGGCCATAAAAACCAGTCCCACCCATATCCGTCAACCGGTCCCATTCCCCACCAGCCAACGGCGTTCGGTACCAATCTGAGGGCAAATTGTGAGCCACGGCAGTTTGTACTCCCAACGCCCAATCCCACCAGGGGCGAACGGCCGCACTATTTTCCGACGCGCTAAAATATAGCCATTCTCCATCTAATGAAAACATGGGCGCATCCACTGCTTGAAATGTTTCTTGGGGAACGAGTATGGTGGGGTTACGGCCATCAGCATCCGCCACCAGTAACGCCTGAGCCAACGAATCTGGAGTTACAGTCACATACGCCAGTTTAGAACCGTTGGTCGAAAGCTGTGGCCAGATTGCATTTTCCGCCAATGACTCAATCTCGCCTGAACTTAGGTGAAACCGTTCAAGCTGAGTGCGAAATGTATACGCTTCCTCATCTTCAGGAATCACATGTGAATAATAGATATATTCACCATCCGGCGACCAGGTGGGATTGAAAAACACTTCTTGCGGATCAATTGGCTCGATAAGTAATCGTGGCTCGCTACCTGCTTCATTTTTCATCAGGTAAAGATTGGTAAAGCCAAACTGTATCTGGCCTTCTTCTGGCGGGGGGGCATACGCCAAGATAAATTGAGCACCATCAGGTGACATATCAAACCCGGCCAACCAACCATTATCAGGCACACGAAACAGTAAACTCTCTCGACCTGTCGGCACATCATATCGGGCCAGGTTTTGGATGCCAGGTCGCAGTTCCACAAAATACATTGTGCCAGATGGTTCTATGGGGGTTGGGAGTACGGCCGTGTCACTTTCTGATAGCATCGGAATATTTGGCGACGTGTTGCATCCCAGCAGCAACAACAAAATGAGTAAAGACCAAAATAAAATTCGCATATGGGAATTGTACTGACAGTTAGCCGATTGTACACACTAGCAAATTATTAAAATAGGGGAAGTTGATACGACGGCCGTTTGCCATCCAACAACACAAACGGCTTCATACGTTTGATAGTGACTCCAATTTGCTGCAAGTCTTGTAATTCGCGCAGGTTGCTCTGGCGGCGGGCAGCGACAATGTTGTAGGCACTTTGGGGACCAATTCCAGGTACACGCAGCAGATCTTCTTTGTCTGCCTGGTTCAACTCCACCGGATTTTCCTGCAAATTTTGCCATGCCCAGGCCAATTTTGGGTCCATCTCCAAAGGTAAATTACCATGTTTATCAAAAGCTAATTCTTCCAGATCAAACCCATAATCACGGAAAAGAAAAGCGGTCTGGTAAAGCCGATGTTGGCGTAAAGGGCTTGCCGCAGCCCGGTTTTCCAAAGGTGTATCTTTAACAGGTTTGAAGGGGGAAAAGTAAACGCGGCATAATTGCAGATGCTTGTGCAAGAATTCCGTTGTGGTTAGCAGTTCCAAATCAGATTCATCGGTACCGCCAACGACAAATTGGGTGGTTGTACTGGGCCAACGGCCGTGCCAACCCAGCCTTGACGACTCATTTTGGCGAATTTCATTAACCCAACGTAAAGGCGTCAACAGTTCATCTACAAACATCTTTTTGGGAGCCAATTCCAGCAGCCGTTGGTCATTAGGCGCTTCCAGATTGACTGATAAACGGTTAGCTAACTGCATTGCTTGCCGTACCTGCTCTTTTTCTGCGCCGGGCATAATTTTTAGGTGTAGATAGCCGCTGAAATGATGTTTGTGACGCAAGATGTCGGCCGTGTCTAGTAATCTATCTTGAGTGGACACACCCCCTTTGATGATGCCCGAACTCAAAAATAATCCATCTACCACTCCTGCACGATGCAGATCGCTAAATGTCTGGGCCATTTCTTCTGGCTTAAGGGTTTGGCGACGATAATTGCGGCCGGTTCGGAAAGGACAGTAATAACAATTGCGCTCGCATGCAGAGGTTAATAGCGTTTTGAACAGACGCATCGGCTTGCCATCTGGTCGCACAGCTTCATATATGCTCAGAGACTCTTTCTTTGACAGCTGGTCAGGTTTAGAGAATGGGACGCCGCAGGGGGCTGTTTGTGGCGTCGTGGGTTGGGGTCGGACTTCTTCGCCAAGTTCCAAATCCATGTGATTGGCGATATCTTGCAATTTGATCAGGGTATTCATACCCCCAATTATAGAACATGAGTTCGCATCAAGTCAATCATCAAAATGAGAATAGTGGGCTTCAATGAGATGGTTTTTTCGTCTGAACCAATACTAATTTTCACAGGTGTGTTTTTTGTGAGGTACTCATAATTTATTTCATTTACACATCTATATCTCGTACTTAATCACCGGGGACGAGTCCAGCAACGGCCGTTGCCTGCGCCCGGTTAATAATAGCCACACCACCAATAATCAACATCATCCCCACAATCATAATTGGCGTAATCTGCTCATCTAAAAAGAGGACACCGCCAATGCCAGCCACAATTGGAATGATGTAGGCTGTCATAACGGCTGCCGTGGCCCCAAAACGTTTTATGTTGTATACGGTCATAAGCAAACCGCCAAATGTGCCCATCAAAGCGGCATAAACGAGAGCCATATACCCTTCAGCCGTGACGCCACTCAAATCCATCCCCACAATCAAGGTTGAAAGCGGCATCACCACCAAGGCGGCCACAAACATGCGAATACTGGCAATGTCATATGACTTATAGCCACCCAAATATTTGCGAATGTAAATAACAGCCGAACTACCTGCCAACACAGCGATAAGCATCAGTCCATAGCCCAGCGGATTGGCCCGGTTGATGTCTGATAAGCCGCTTTCACCGCTGCCAGCTAACAAGATAGTGCCACTAAAGGCTAACAGTACCCCTATACCTTTTAAGCGGGTTAAGCTCTCATCCGGCAAAAAGAAATGAGCCAGAACAACGGTTATGGCGGGGGTAGTTGTTATGAGAACGGCCGCCACGCCACTGGACAAATATTGCAATGAACTGACGATAGCTGTCATGGGAATGGACGTTCCTAATACTCCCAAAACGGAAGCATGAAACCATAATCGGCCGTTCCGCGGCCATTTGTACCGCTTGTTTAAGAGGACATACAGGGATAAATGGCCCAGACTGGCTATAACCAAACGTAACCCAATGTAAGTACTGGGGGCATATTGCCCCACGCTGAAACGAGAAACGACCAGAGTGGAACCAAATAAAAAGCCCACAAAACTAATATAGGGGATAACTTCGGTCATCATGAGATCTCCGGGAGGCTTTAGAATGATAGACGGCCGTCTAACAAGCCATCACCGGATTATAGGTGAAAATCTGGAGGGGTTTGTTACGTTTTGATGAGAATGTAAGTGGTGGGTGGTTGTTGGTTATTGGTACAAACTACTAACAACCAGCAACTAATCGCTAACACAATAATACCAGTGGGTGTATTTCTGGAGAATGGTGTGCCATTGGCCTTGAAATTCGCCAGATTGGGGCGGACGGCCGTTGGCATGATACATATAGCCGGCAAATTGGTTCAATCCTCGTTGCTCGGTGACAAAAAAGATGCTGAGTTCGGCGTCGTTTTGACTGACCCAGACACGGCCGTTGTCGGCCGATAAGCTGCGGTAAGCGGAGGGCAAAGTGACAATGCCATTGGTGTCAGGCTGCCATTCCCCCGTTTCAATCTTTTGTACAATGGTCTGGTATTGATGCCAATGGTAGCGAAACGAGGCCTCTTCCCAGATGACGCCAAAGGGAACCAGCCGGATGATGATGAGCGTGCCGATATTGATAAGGAGGGGCACGGCCGTTACCCGCAACCCATCTTCCCAACGCAGCAGTAAATAAAAAACTGAGGCCAGAATTAAGGCCACCAGGACAAATTGAAATATGTCCAGCACGGCAACCCAGGAGTTCGTCATTGAACGACTCAAACTGTAGCCAACAGCCGTTAACCCAATTATCATTGCTCCAAACCAGACGGATACAACGCTTAATGAAGAAAATTGACTTTCTGGTAAATCTTGAGCAATTGCTGATTGGGTCATGGTACACCTCTCAATGACCGATGGGTTTTGGAAAATTGGGTCTCTTAATCTTCTAATCTCCACTATAAGCTGATGGTATTACAACCAACTGTGGCAGCAGCGTAAACAAAAGATAGGAAAAGGTAAACACGGCCGTTAAAGCAGAGGTAATGACGGCCGTTTTCACAAACAGATAGGGTGTGGTTAACGTCAGGTGCAAATCTTGCCACAGCAACAGCGGATTAGAGAACAAATCCCAACTGTTCCAGCGCAGAAAACGGCCGATATACACCCCAAATCCGGCACACAGCAAAGCCACTAATACAAACAGCCAACCACCCATCCGGCCAAATCGTCTGGTAGCCCAACTTTGCATCAAGCCCAAAGAAGCCAGCCCCAATCCCAAACCGGTTAGGGCAAAGGAGAGCAGTAATATCATGTCATACCAAAAGGGGACGGAATGATACGGCCGTAAATGTAGCAGATCGGTCACAATATACGGTGCGTTGGGGAAAAACAGCAGCCACAAACCGCCGAAGAAATAGGTTACATAATGTTTCACGGGAAACATTATGACAATTACAGCCAGGAGAAAAGGCAGCCAGGCCAGGAACAAATTCCACAACAAAAAAGTAAATTGCACATGATCGCTGTAAAAATAACGGATCACCAACATAAAGACGGAAATAGTCGAGGCAAAAATAAGGGCTAATGTTAGCAAAATAACATGTTTCATATCTATTTTTGTGTTCATGAAAGGTTCCTTTCTGAATTCATTGTGAATAGCTCACAAAAAATCCCTGTAATTGGGTAAATGCTTGCCAGCGGGCCAAATTGAAGGATGTCCAGGTGCGCCAGGAATTGTCTTCTTGTCTGGATTGGTAACGGCCGTCTAATTCATCACGCAAAATCTCGGGCGCTGTCGCATAGCAGTTGTCTCCCACATCCGACTCCCAATAAAAACGGGCACAGCGGGCGGTCAGATACTCCGTCGTATCCGCTTCCGTTAACTGAATAGTCTGTATAAGCTGAGGCACAGCATCATCAGACAATGTAGTTAAGTACACGGCATCCAGGTCGGCCGTTTGTGTGTATCGCTGTAAATTCTGTCGAGCAATAAATTGGTCAGGGTTCAACAGATTCAAGGTCATGAGAAAACCGATCGCCACCAACAGCACCCCAATAGCAAACTGGTCAGGACGTTGCCATAACGTCGCCAAAAACCAGAGTAGCAGAAGCCCCAGCCAACCCATAAACACATACACAATCAGGCGCAGTTCGGTGTAACCAAAGGCGGCTTCATACAACATCATGCGCCGGAATGCAGACAAGAGCAGTATCAGCACAAACAGTATTAGCACACTGCCTAGAATATTGAAGAAGCGAATTTGCCTTTTCGATTCGCGCCGCGTTAGCCAATTAAGTCCCAAAATTAGTCCCACAGAAAGGATAGCTACCGTTAGCAGCTCAAAAAAGCCGCGTCGGGCGTAGTCAGCATAAGTAAACCCTTCCAAGTTGATATTGGCCCGCCCACCAAAGAGGTAGGCAAATTGAATGACGACAAAGACAGCAAAGAGGGCATTTACTAACGCTAAAATCGTCGTTGTTTCAATCATACCCAGAGAAATTTTGTGGGGAATATGGTGGATGGCGCTGTCTAGCCAGCCTTGATCATCATGGCCGTGCCGCCGCTGCGCTGCCAATGCCAATCCGCCGCTGATAAACCAGGCTGCCAGTAAAATTAGACTGCCCCGCCAAAACCAGTTTCCCAGGTACGAAAAAATATCCAGGCTAAACGCCGTTTCCAATGTATGGGCAAAAATGGTATCGGCCGCAGCCAGCAAAATAGTAAAGATGAAGAGGACGGGTGCGGCGATCAGTATGCCGCGAATAACCGGAAAGAATCCACGACGGCCGTATTGCCGCGCCACGTCCATATCCACACTTTCCCCCAGCAGCAGGGGTGGTAAGATGGCGCTATGACCACCCACGCGCAACGGT
>JAAEOP010001193.1 GCA_024223125.1 Chloroflexota bacterium | reverse complement strand
GGCATAATAGCTGGTTCCACAGGCCACAATGTAAATTTTCTGCAAGCGATTGACTAGTTCTGGCGTCAGGTTCATTTCTGGCAGATGAACAGTTCCATGTTCAAAATCTACCCGGCCGCGCAAGGTATTGATGATGGCCTGAGGTTGCTCGAAGATTTCTTTTTGCATGAAATGTTTGTATTCCCCTTTAGCAGCACTGACCGGGTCCCAGGCGATATTGTGGATTTCTGGTTCCAGGGGATTGCCTTCCAAATCGGAAAGTTGGAAAGCAGTGCGGGTGACAACTGCCATCTGGCGGTTTTCCAGGAAGACCATGTTACGTGTGTATTCCAGGATGGCCGGAATGTCTGAGGCGATGAACATCTCCTCCTCGCCGAGGCCGAGGGTGATGCCGCCAGCATTGCCCAGACGGGCACAAATGAGGGTGTCGGGCTGGTCGGTATTCATGATGACAACGGCGTTAGCGCCGCGCAGCAGGGGCAGAGTTTGGCACACGGCCGTTACAAAATCCAACCCGCTTTCCAGATACCGTTCCACAAGCTGCACAATGACTTCGGTGTCGGTGTCGGATTCAAAGTGGATACCCTCCGCGACCAGCTCTTCGCGCAGCTCGGCATAGTTTTCCACGATGCCATTGTGAACCAGAACAACACGGCCGTTCATGCTGATGTGAGGATGGGCATTGCGCTGATTCGGTTCACCGTGCGTGGCCCAGCGTGTATGCCCAATGCTAATATGCCCTTGCAAGGGGGATGAAGCCATCATCGCTTCCAGGTTGTGTAATTTGCCCACATCCCGGCGCAAAGCAATGTGTCCATTTTGCTCTAAAACAGCAACCCCGGCCGAATCATAACCACGATACTCCAACCGTTTTAATCCTTGTAAAACAACTTGCGGCGCTTGCCGCGAACCAACATAACCTACAATACCACACATGAGATGCCTCCAATGGGAGTGGCAAGTATGCAAGTGGCAAGTTTGCAAGGTGAGACGCCTGAAAAAAACGGCTTGCATACCTGCACAGTGGCAGACTTGTCATATGGCGACCCTTGATTGTGTAAATGGAATGGGGACGCCCCTTCTAAGTTGAGTGTTCAGTTATCAGCGTCTAAACTGAAAACTGATCCGCCACTGCCAGTTATTTTGTCGGGCAGTTACCTGTGCCGGTTTGTAAATTGGCTTGTTTTGAAGGGGCAGTAGATTCAGAGTGTGGCATCTCTGGGAGGCATCCGCTGATCTTTCGATTTTCCGTGTGGTTTCGTTAGAAACCGCCGTTAGCACCTACCTCGCGGTAGGGGACCTCCACCTCGTCACCCAGATCAATGATCAATTGATCATTGTCAATTGACCGGGGTCTTGCGCTTATCTTGCCCTTGTTAAAGGTGCCCGGACGATATACCATCAGGATTACGACCGTGCTTACACCCTTTTTACGCGCAATTATAAAATTGTGCAAATTTTGTCCTTATAAATAACCTGTCCAAATTTTCTAAATCATTGTAAATGCAGTATCCTTACGCTGGGCAAGAAGATTATTTAATCTTCAACCCCCAATCTCCCAAAGTGTAAAGTTGTTTCTGAATAAACTGTGAGAGGAGGATGTCTTGACCCCCGATATTGCTTTGGTATTGTTGATTTTGGGTGCAGCCATTGTTCTGTTTGCTACCGAGAAAATTCGGGTGGATGTTGTCGCCTTGATGGTTTTGTTAACGCTCATTTTGACAGGCTTGTTAACGCCAGAGGAAGCCTTTTTGGGGTTTTCTAATCCAGCCGTTATCACTGTTTGGGCTATTTATATTGTCAGCGCCAGCCTGACGCATACGGGGATTGCCGATATTATCGGCCGTTATATGGGCAGTGTTGCCGGTACAGAAGAGGTGCGCCTGATTGTTGTGATTATGGTCACGGTGGGGGTGATGTCGGCTTTTATGAACAATATTGGGGCAGCGGCCGTGTTGCTGCCCGTTACCATTGGCTTGGGACAAAAAGCAAATATTCCGCCATCCAAGCTGTTGATTCCATTGGCTTTTGCTTCTTTACTGGGCGGGGTGACAACGCTCATCGGTACGCCGCCCAATTTGCTGGCCAGTGATGCGTTAGACACAGCGGGGTTGGAGCCTTTTTCTTTGTTGGATTTTACCCCCATGGGGCTGATTATTGCCGTAAGCAGCATCTTCTACATGACGTTTATCGGCCGTCGGTTACTACCCAGTTATGAGGAGGCAACACATAATGAAACGGCCGATCTGACGGCCGAATACCATCTCCGCAATTTTCTGACAGAACTGCATGTGCAGCCCAATTCCCCCCTGATTGGTAAGACATTTGTAGATAGTCATTTGGGGGAAGATTTTGATTTAACCGTTGTCGGCTTGCAGCGGGGCGAACATTTGCGGCTGGGTATTATGCCCAACACCCATATTCGGGCGGGTGATATTTTGTTGGCTCGCGGACCGCATAATGGCATTTTGCAGGCGGGGGATGAGATGGGCATTTCCATTGTGCCAGAACATGTGTTAAGCGACAAAGATTTGAAGTCGGAGGAAGTGACGGTAGCTGAACTGGTAGTCAGTCAGAAGGCACACTTTATCGGGCATACGTTGCAGGAGATTGATTTTCGCAGCCGGTATGGGGTGACTGTGTTGGCAATTTGGCGGGAGGAGGCGCCGGTAGACGGCCGTCTGGTTGATGTGCCTCTGCGTTTAGGAGATACGCTGCTGGTACAGGGACGGCGGGAACGGATTGAAACATTGCGACAAGATATTTCTTTTTTGCTGCTGCAGTCGCTGGAAAAATCGAGTCGTCGTTTGCACAAGGCGGCCATTAACCTGGTTATTTTTGTGACGATGATTAGCTTGGTGGCGCTGGGCATGTTGCATATTTCTGTGGCGGCCGTTTTGGGGGCTGTTTTGTCAGTTGTTACCGGCTGTCTCTCCATGGATGAGGCGTATGAATCTATCGAGTGGAAATCGGTATTTTTAATTGCCGGTATGCTGCCGATGGGCTTGGCCATGGAAAATACAGGCACGGCCCAATTTCTGGCCGATACTATTATCAACGCTGTGGGTGGGTTGGGGCCGCGTGGCGTGATGATTGGGATATTTGTGCTGACGACGATATTGACGGCGTTCATGTCTAATGCGGCCGCGGCCGTGTTGGTAGCTCCCATTGCCATTCAAACCGCTTTTACATTGGGCATTGCCCCTTATGCGTTTGTGATGGGAGTGGCTATTGCAGCCTCCAATTCCTTTGTAACGCCTATTGGGCATCAGGCGTGTGTGCTAGTGTATGGACCGGGCGGCTATCGCTTTTTTGATTTTGCAAAGGTAGGGTTGCCCCTGACGATTATGATCTGGCTATTGATGCTTATCTTTTTACCGCTGTTTTTCCCCTTTTAAGGCATGGTGTATCCTGACAAAAGTGGTCCTCACAAATCACGAAATAGTATGCGGGGGGAGCAGCAAAAACTCGTAAGTCGACTGCTAATATCCATCTGGTCCCAGCACGCGCAATCTCATCCAGGGTTGCTGGAATTGGGCTGTTTGCATCTGTCTCAACTTCAACATAACAGATGAACTATAACAAAATGATGATGCAAAGGTCACAAAATGATTGCATATCTGCTTGGCAAAAGATCAGATTTCAACCAGATTTGTCATTTATGAAATTATTAATGGGAGCGTGATAATGCATACTGTATCGTCCAGATATTCATGACGATTATCAAAAATAATAGTCCCCTGATGTGCTTGAATTATGCCCCGAGAGATAAACAAACCCAAACCTAGTCCTCCTCCTTTAAAATCAAATTTGCTGGTGCTATGATACTCAGGGGAGTCTAGACCTTGGGTGTAAAATAGAGAAAACACATTTTCTTGGTCTTTTAAAGGAATTCCAATACCTGTATCAATAATCGATATAACGACTTTTTTTCCACTTTTATGATACTTACTCTTTATTGTTATCTTCCCACCATCAGGAGTATATTTTATAGCATTGCTTAAGAGTTGAGAAAATACAGTCGATATCAGTTTCTTATCAAAGAATAAAATTGGAATGTTCTCTTCTTTTTCAACCTTCATTAATAAATTTCGGCGACTACAAACGTCCGCCAGTTCCTTAACTTTTTGCTGTATTACATCTTGTAGTCTAAGGGGTTCTTTTTTTAAGGACAAGGTTCCTGAGATGATATCAAATGCTAAAATAAATTCATCAACTAACGATATTATTCGACCTACTAACTGTTGGATTCTTTTTTGGTATTTTATTTCTGGCCGTCTTTTGAAAAGATCGAGATATATGCTCAATCCAGATACAGGAGTTCTTAATTCATGAGAGATAAGCATTGCGATCTTTGTTTTTAATTCATCTATGGCATATAATTTTCGAGTCATTTGAATTAATTCCTCATTTAACTGTGCGTTTTCAATTGCCACAGCTGCATGTTGAGCAAACAATTCAATAGTCGTGCCATTTTCTTCTTGAAATTGAGAGCTATCAGAACGGCTTTCAATATAAATCGCGCCGATGGTATTATTTGGTGTGATCAAAGGCGCACAAATTGCCGACCGAATCCGAAGCTTTCTTACGCTTTCAGCTTTATAAAATTGCGGATCTGTCAAAGCGTTCTGGATAATGATTATTTTCCCATTTCTAATTGTTTCTTGTACTATCGAATGACTTATTTGATCCTCTGGGTTTTTAATACTTTTGCCACTACGTAATCTATTAATTCGGAAATCCAGAGAACCATTTGGCTTTAATAGAATAAGATGCCCTCGATCTGCATTGACAATAGGTAAAATTTCATCCACAATTATTGGTAAAAGCTTTGAAAGCTCCTGTACGGCCGTCAAATGATAACTTAAGTTCAATACACTTTCTAATAATTGATAATCGCTTTGTTGATCCAATGAACTTCCCCAATAACCATACACTTGAGTTGTTCTCAAACATATTTATTTCCAGCTTCACATCATTTTAGCCATTGAGGCGTCTCCTGAGAAAAAGTACAGCTAATATTAAGTTTGTATTCGGAAAAAATATTATTTGACTTCATTTTTTCCAAAAAATAATTGACTAATAACTTGCCTTTCGATTAAAGAAAAATGTGACTAAGGCACCTTGTTTTTGTACAAAATAAGGTCATTTCTATTCGTTAATGAAAAATAACTGGGCTTCTATTCAATATTTGGGTTCATTGGTGTGCTAACATGATAAGGGAAGAGACGACCGTTGTCGTCAACAGAAAGTGGATTTTGGGCTAAACAGGTGTGGAACGGACTCATCCTTTTGTTGTAGGAGGAAAGTACTATACAGAAGCAAACTTCTTTCAGAATTAGGGTACGAAGTACCAGGTGCTGGAATGGCAGACGGCCGTGAGTAAGCCCAACGGTCACAACCCTCTTTATCGACAAAGATTGATTTGTTATAATAAGTTCTGAGACCATAAGTGTTAACTTAAGCGAAGACCTCGCAGGTTTTAACGCAAAACCTCAGAGGGGCATAGATCATTTTGGAAACCTGCGAGGTCTTAAGTTAACGACAATGGTTCTGAGACAAATGATAGGACTCAGCAAAACTCGGGGTGGGGTTGCTTCTGAGACTCTTTAAACAAAGTGTGGAAAGTGAAGCGATGTCAGACACGAATGGACAACTGATCAACGGCCGTTATATTCTCCAACAAAAACTGGGGGAAGGCGGCATGGGCATCGTCCACCGCGCGACCGACCGCCTAACCGGCGACATCATTGCTCTCAAGCAGGTACAGGTCCCCACCAAGGTACTCGAATCCATAAGTATTCCCTCGGAGACCATCAGGCAGAACATGCAGTTGGCCCTAGCCCGTGAATTCCAAACCCTGGCTACCCTACGCCACCCCCACATCATCAGCGTGTTGGACTACGGCTTTGTCCAGACTGAGGCCGAGCCGCAGCCCTTCTACACCATGACCTACCTGCCGGAGGCCGAGACCCTGCTCGAAGCTGGCGCACAGCTGCCCGTGGCGGCCAAGCTGGACCTGATTCAACAAACCCTGCAAGGGTTGGCCTACCTCCATCACCGGGGCATCCTCCACCGCGACCTGAAACCGGAGAATGTGCTGGTGACCGGGGAGCAGGTCCGCATCCTGGACTTTGGCCTGGCCCGACATCAGGAAGAAGCCCAATTAGAAAAATCCTCCGCCGGCTCCATCGCCTACTTTGCCCCGGAATTATGGGACAAGCAGCCGGCAAGCCCGGCTTCGGACCTGTTTGCCCTGGGTGTACTGGGCTTTGAACTGCTGGCCGGCCGGCATCCCTTCGCCCCTATTGACCATGCCTTCACTGACAGGGTGCTGGACGAGGAACCGGATTGGTATCTACTGGAAGTCGATGACGCCTTGATGGCCGTGATTGCTAAACTGCTGGCTAAAATCCCGGAGGCTCGTTACCAACGGGCGCAGACGGTGCTGGCCGCCCTGGCCGGCGCCCGGGGTGTGCCGGCCGCCGCCGAAACCGAAGGCATCCGTGAAAGCTTTCTGCAAGCGGCCCGGTTTGTAGGCCGCAAAGCAGAGCTGGCCCAGTTCAACGAAGCGCTGGCCCAGACCCAGGCCGGGCGAAGTCCGATCTGGCTCCTGGGCGGTGAAAGCGGAGTGGGCAAGACTCGCCTATCGGATGAAGTGTGCATCCAGGCCATGCTACAGGGCTTCACCGTGATGCGGGGGCAGGGGGTGGAAGGAGGTGGGTTGCCTTTTCAACTGTGGCGCAAACCAGTGCGCCACTTGCTGCTGAGACAAGTAGTGACAAACTTACAAGCCGGCATTCTCCTAGATATCGTGCCTGATATCGACTCCCTGCTGGGTCGAGACATCCCACCAGCCCCTCAACTGGACGGCCGCGCCTATCAGCAGCGCCTGATTCAGGCGATTGTAGATTTGTTCCGCGACCTGCCGGAGCCGGTGCTGCTGCTACTGGAAGATTTGCAGTGGATGAGCGAGAGTTTGGTGGTGCTCCAGCAGATGGACAAGGTTATCAAACAGCTACCGGGGGTGATGGTGTTAGGCACCTATCGCCACGACGAGAATCCCGATTTGCCAGAGGAACTGCCCGGCGCAAAGGTACTCTCACTCCCCCGTTTGGATAGGAGAGCCATCGTCGGGCTAACACTCAGCATGCTAGGGACCGACGTTGTCCGTTACACCAATATCGTCGAGATGTTGTTCAAAGAGACGGAAGGAAATGCTTATTTCCTGGTGGAAGTGATGCGCGCCCTGGCCGAAGAAGCCGGGCAGCTGGCGGAGATTGGCAGGATGACCCTGCCGGTCGGCATCTTCACCGGCGGCATGGCCCGCTTGCTGCAGCGCCGCATCCAGAAAGTCTCGGTCGCCGACCAACCGCTGCTGCAACTGGCGGCTATTGCCGGGCGCCAGTTGGATTTGGCGGTCCTGGGTGTACTGGCCGGGGACATGGATATCGTCGCCTGGCAGCACCGCGTCGCCGACGCCGCGGTGCTGACCGTCCGCGATAATCAATGGTGGTTTACCCACGACAAACTGCGTGCAGCTGCCCTGATCGATCTAAGCGACGAAACTCGCCGAGCCTTACATCGCCAGATAGCTCTGGCACTGGAGCAGATATACCCCGATGACGAGAACCAGTACAAAACCTTATTGGACCATTGGCATCAGGCAGGTGATCTGGATCGGGAAATGTACTATCTGGTCTTAGTTGTGAAAGAGTTAATTGAAGTTGTGGCTGATTATGACCAGGCCCACATATTATTGGAACGGAGTCTACATACGCTTCCAGAGGGGAATATCCACCGGATATCCTTGTGGAATTGGCAAGCAGAATCTTATATCCGCCAGGGGAGCTATGCTCAAGCACAGGAGTTGGCTCGGCAGGCGCAAGAGCTAGCTCAACGAGTGGCGGATAACTCTGGGGTCGCGACAAGTTTTAACTGCCTGGGGTTAGTAGCATTTTTTCAGGGCGACTATTTGCTGGCTCACGACTACATCCAAAAGAGTCTCGCCATCCGCCAGGCCATTGGTAATCAGCAAGACATCGCCACAAGTCTACACTCGCTGGGATTGGTCGCATTCTATCAAGACGACTATAAGCAAGCGTATGATTACTACCAGCAGAGCCTCGCCATCCGTCAGACACTCGGCGATCAGGTTGCCATTGCCAGTAGTTTTAGCAATTTGGGGAATGTGGTAGATTCTCAAGGTGACCACGAGCAGGCTCAAGATTATTATCGACAGAGCCTCGCCATCCGTCAGGCTGTTGGGACTCAACAAAACCAGACCATAACACTTCCCAATTTGGGTTTGGTGCATCTAGATCTCAGTAGAGATCATGCCTATGTCTCCCTTCGAGATGCACTTTCTTTGGCTCAATCTATCCGAGCTTACTCGGTCATGCTGGAGGCAGTTGTGGGATTTGCCTGGCTTTACCTGTACGGTGGGCATTTAGTCCGTGCCGGAGAATTGAGCGGGCTGGCGCAGCATCATCCAGCCCATGACAGTGATGTGCAAATAGCTCTGGATGAATTGTGGCCGCAATTGGAAGCAAACCTGACTCTGGCTGATCTACAGGCGACCCTGGCGCGGGGCAAGAACTTAGACCTCGATCTGGTGGTATCTGAACTCTTGAATAATTTCCAATTTATTTAGGAACGGAAACTAAATAATTCCATCAAGTTAGCTGAAAACGGTCAAATCCTAAGAGCTAACTTCGGGAAGTTATTTAGTTTTCAGCCCTTTATCTTGATACATTTTTGCATTCCGCAGCGCAACGGCAATCTGGTCGGTCAATGTCTGCAGTGTCGTACGGTCTAGGGTATCGAAATCATCTGCCTGATTACTGTGAATATCTAATACCCCCAGAATTCGTTTTTCAAAACAGAGAGGGATAGCTATTTCAGACTTGGAATCAGATAATTCTGTCAATGGCTGGTAATAGGACTCAGCTTGCCAATCATTTACTTGAGAAGTTTGCTCTTTTTGATACGTCTCCCATACCAGCGTCGGACCGGTGTACATAGTCAGATGGATACCTGTTTTTAGTAATTTGCTATCTTTTTTCCCAGAGCAAGCTTGCAAAATCAACCTGTCTTTTTGTGATGATAATTGCCAGACATTTACAAGGGCATAATTAAATTGGTTTTGAATGAGATCAGCTATAGCCGAGTATAACTTATTTATATCCAAGATAGCGCTTAGTTTTAAGATCAGGTTGTTGATCATTTTCCGCTGTATCATCATCTTCGTCAAATAAGTATTTTGCTGTTGCATACTGCGAGACAATATTTGCAATTGCACATGAGTTTTTACGCGGGCGGCTACCTCTTCATGCTGTAACGGTTTCGTAATATAATCAACTGCACCCACCCGAAAACCTTCCACTTTATGTTCCGTACTGGTTAACGCCGTTAAAAATATGATGGGGATATCTCTCGTGCTCGGGATTTTTTTTAAGCGACGACAGGTTTCAAAGCCGTCGATTCCCGGCATCATGACGTCCAACAAGATTACGTCGGGCATCGTATGTTGGGCCGTTTCTACGGCTTTTATACCGTCTCGGGCAACCAAAACTGTATAACCCAATTTTTCTAACATAGAAGAGAGAACTCGCATATTGGTCAAATTATCATCTACAATTAATACTGTTTGGTTCGTGCTGTCTGGTTGACTACTCATTTTATGTCTCCTCAGATAAATATTGGGCGATAAATTCTTTGATTTTCTCAGTTTCAAACATCTCTGTCAACTGCAGCAACTGGTACGTAAATGGTTCATAGCGAGCATCTGTTTGCTGCAATTCTAAAGCCTTCTTTTCAATAGCGCGCAGGTTACCCTGCAACGCCAGGTCATACAGGCTGGTTAGCATTTCCTGGGGCGGGATGACCAGGGGCGCGTCCGGAAGTGGGGCGGCCGCCGCAGGACTGGCAGCGTCAACCTCGGCATAGGTCCATTCGAGTGCCAGATGCGTTTGTAACAGGGCAAACAGATCCTGAACGTCGATAGGTTTCGGCAGGAAGGCATTGCAACCAACGGCCGTTGCTTCCTTCTTATCGGCATCAAAGGCGCTGGCCGAGGCGGCGATGATGGGCACCGCTTGCAGTTCCTCTATCTGGCGTATGAGGCGGGTGGCTTCAATCCCCGTCATCCGTGGCATGACCAAATCCATGAG
>JAAEOP010001192.1 GCA_024223125.1 Chloroflexota bacterium | reverse complement strand
GCATGTTTTTGGTGGCCGCGTTTTATTTTCAAGTGTGCGTTTTGCGGCTGGCTTCCTCAACGCACTTTGCTTTTAACACAGCCAGCATCGCCAGATATTCATCAGAAACATTGAGCCGCAAATCATCAGGGCCAACACCATTGAAGGGGTTTTCTAAATGATCCTGAATATTATCCAGGCTGACGAGAACAAAAGAATAGAGCAAGGCCACAAGATAGCCCACGAGTGGGAATTCTGGGTATGCTACATCTGCAAAATGTGGGCCGAAAAGAATGGGGAAAAGGTTCAGGAACAGCCGGCTGTATGCCCGCAGCGCAACCGGGGTGCGATAATTCGCAATATTATTCATCCGTTCGAAGCCCCGGATCATTTCCCGCAGGTATTTGGTTCGCGCGTGAAATTTCATTAGCAGGCACACCAATCGCGCGGAGTTCTTCGTGCGATTTGGAGAAAACAGAAAATATTGCGTACACCTCGTGGAAGCTTGCCCCATGCCCTCCATCATTTGTGCGGAAATGTTCATAAATCGCAACGACAAGCTGTTGCAGCCGTTCTTTCGCCGCGGCGGTATGCTCCTGCCGAATGCTTTTCTCGGGGGGCCAATCACGATGGGCAAAATATAGGGCAACAGCATGTGCTTTAATGCCCGCAAAAGACTTTAGTGCGTCTTCCCGCATCTTGTAAGCGCTATTAATGGAAAACACCAAGGGGAAAACCACGGTAAGTCCAACCAGATTGATGGGCAATTCCACCATTATGCCCGCTCTGCGGGAGAGGTAAGTTGCCAATACAGCCAAAGTCGCCACGACAATGGTCTGAAAATCAATTATCTTTACAAAATGTATGAGGGTTTTCGGGACGGTTCAAAAACTTGTGGACACTTTTGTGCGCTTGGAAGGGACGGCTTCGCCGTCCCTTCCAAGCGCATTCCCGAAAAAAGGGGGCAAAG
>JAAEOP010001191.1 GCA_024223125.1 Chloroflexota bacterium | reverse complement strand
TGGATATACGGCCGGAACTGCCCGCGGCCGTGGCCGTAATTGTGCTGAAAGCGATTGCCAAACGGCCCGAAGATCGCTTTCAAACTGGTGAAGAGTTGGCAAGGGCGCTGCGCCGGGTGAATGTGACTGCGGCCGTTGAAGAGGTGGTAACGGAGATGGCTTCGGTGACGGCCGTTGTCAGCCTGGTAACGGAACTGATGCCCGATCCTGATATGGTCGAAGTTCCCAGTCTTGGCCCCAGTGTGCTGGCTCCCAGTGAAGCTGATGTTCTCATTGTGCAGCGTAAAGGGGAACCTAATCGCACTGTTACTCTGGAAAAAGCGACGATGATAATCGGCCGTTCGCCCCAGAATGATATTGTGTTGGATGCGCCCGGTGTTTCCCGGCAACATGCTCGTCTGGAACGTTCTACGATGGGTTGGCAGTTGATTGATCTGGGCAGCAGCAATGGAACCTGGGTTAAAAGCAGCCAACTGCTGCCCAACATCCCTGAGCCGTGGGAGGCTGGACAGCCGGCCCGGTTTGGGCCTTTTGTTGTTCAGTGGCAGCCGGGAGCGGGTACGGCCGTGCAGCCCCCCAAAAGCCAATGGACGCCTACCCGTAGCGGACAAACGGGCGTTACTCAACTGCTGACGATGGATGGCATGTTGGGCATCAGTGTCAGCGCGGCCAATGTAAGTGTGAAAGCGGGCGGGCAGGCGGCCGTACAGATTGAACTGGCGAACCAGGGGGTTGTGGTAGACCATTTTTATTTGCGTGTAGAGGGCATACCGGCGGAGTGGGTGACGATCACACCGGAGCCGGTGCAGTTGATGCCGGAACGTACCGCATCTTTGCCCTTTTCACTGCACCCGCCGCGACACAGCAGCGCCACGGCCGGCCGTCACCCCTTTAAGCTCATCATCCAATCCCAAGCGACCAAACAGGTAGTGGCTGCGGTGGATGGCAGTGTGACGGTGGAACCATTTGCCCAATTTGCAACCGAGGCGCAGCCGACGCAGTTGGTCAATGAGGGTATTTGCCGGGTAACGGTGCGGAATGAAGGAAACAGCCCGGCCGCTTACCGTGTCAGCGCCCGTGATAATGCCGAGGCGTTGCACTTTACTGGGGAAAGGAGTTCAGTTTCCGCACCGCCGGGTAAAACAGCTGAGGTTTTGCTGAAGGTGCAGGCGAAGGATCGGCCGTTAACGGGCAGCAAACTCACCTATCCCATCCAAATTCGGGTGCAGGCGGAAGCGGGGGAGCGGCAGATTCACCAGGGAGTGTTGGCTGTCAAACCGCGCTTCCCCACCTGGCTGATAGCTCTGATTCCGATAGCGGCTATTTTGTGTTGTATCAGCGGTGTCTTTGGGGCCAATTATTGGAATACAAATAACGAACGTAATCGGCAGACGGCAACAGCCATCGCCTGGGCCACATCCGCCGCTAAAGATGACGACGGTGATGGACTTAGTAATGCTCAGGAAGCGCAGTTAGGAACCAATGCCAATAATTCGGACAGCGACGGTGACGGCTTGCTGGATGGTGACGAACAAACCTGGGGGACTGACCCTCTGGTGGCGGACAGTGATGGAGATACTTTGCCGGACGGCCGTGAAGTCCATGAATTATGTAGTAGTCCGATTAATCCTGATACGGACGGTGATAGTTTGCCAGATAATGTTGACTCTGATCCCTGTCAACTGCCAACGCCGACACAGCCACCTACGAACACGCCACTGCCAACGGCTATACCATCACCCACATCCCCACCGCCTGATACCGCTACCCCGACTCACATACCGCCAACGGCTA
>JAAEOP010001190.1 GCA_024223125.1 Chloroflexota bacterium | reverse complement strand
TTAAAGGGTCTGGCTGAAATGGTCAGCAGTACCTCCAAATGCAGCATCGGTCAGTCAGGTCCGCTACCTATCCTGGATGCCCTCAAGTATTTTCCTGATAGATTTGACTCTGCTGTAAGCAACCAAGACACATGTCAGCCAGGCAAATACTATTCCAAAATGACAGCACCCTGTATGGATGCCTGCCCGATTCATCTCGATATTCCCTGGTATGTGGAATGCATCAAAGATGCCAAATTCGAAAAATCCCTTGATGTGATTCGTGAACGCCTTCCCGTGCCCGGCATAGTCGGACGCGTGTGTGTGCGCCCCTGCGAAGAGCATTGTCGTCGAGCCAATGTAGATGAACCCATATCGATAAAATATCTTAAACGATTTGTAGCGGATTGCGAACTATCATGTCACAGACAGCCTGATTATAAAATTACCCCTTCAGATAAAACAGGAAAAATAGCCATTGTCGGTGCCGGTCCTGCCGGTGTAACCTGCGCCTATCATCTGGCCGGTAAAGGTCATGATGTGACCATTTACGAGCAGCTCGGTGAGCCCGGCGGGATGTCCGCCGTCGGTATTCCCGACTATCGCCTGCCCCGCCATATATTACGTGGCGAGGTGGAACAGATTCAAAAGATGGGCGTCACCATCAAGTACAACACCGCCATAGGAAAGGATATTACATTAAAACAGCTTGAAAACGATAATGATGCCGTTTTTATTGGTATTGGGGCCCAAAACAGTTCATCCATGCGTGTTGAAGGGGAAGACGCGGGTTATAAAGGATTTGTTCCCGGTGTGAAATATTTGTTGGATATAAATGAAGGCCGGGATCCCTATCCTGAAGGAAAAAAGGTGGTCGTCATTGGAGGCGGCAATGTAGCTATTGACTGTGTCCGTTGCTCTTCCCGTATCGGCAAAGAGGAGGTCAACCTGATTTATCGTCGCACCAGAAATGAAATGCCGGCCGATGAGGTCGAAATCCACGATGCCGAAGAGGAAAAAGTTCCCTTTCACTTTCTTACCACACCTGTGAAAATACTGGAAGAAAATGGAAAAGTCGTGGGTCTGGAGTGCATCCGTATGGAACTGGGTGAACCGGATGAAAGCGGCAGACGCCGTCCCGTGCCCATCGAAGGATCGGAATATGTTTTTGACTGTGATACGGTTGTGCCGGCCATCGGCCAACGCATCGATCTGTCATTACTTAAAGAGTTTGAAGATATTGAAACCACCCCATGGAAT
>JAAEOP010001189.1 GCA_024223125.1 Chloroflexota bacterium | reverse complement strand
TAAGGAATGGGGATTTTATTAAACCCCGAACTTGTCATACCTGCGAAGGCAGGTATCCATCTTTTTAGTCGAGTGGATTCCCGCCTTCGCGGGAATGACAAATTAAAGTTCATGGGATTATTTAATCCTCATTCCTAAGGAGAATATGATGATACCTATTGAATCGCTTTTGTCCGCCCGGTTGTTTCTACGGCCGCAATTAGTCAACGATCACATTTATTTCATCAGCAATATGAGCGGCCGTAACTCCCTTTACCGTATGAAGACGGGCGGCAGCGTACCCGAACCTTTGCTGCCGCCAGACATTGCACTGCAAAATCCTCATCTCATGAATGGGCTGTCATTTGTCGTCTTTCCCCAATTGAGCCAGATTTTGGTGATGATTGACAAAGATGGCGACGAAAATTACCAGCCGATGCTCATACCGTTAGAGGGTGGGTATCCACGGCCGTTTCAGGCGGAGGTGTTTGCGGGTGACAGTGTGATGATCGGCGGGGAAGATTTAGAGCGCAACCTCATTTACTTCATCGTACAATCCCGCACCGAATCTATTTTCTATACTTACCTGGCTGATATGGCTGCCGGCGAACTACGCAAATTAAACGAAAGCATGTACGGCGGGACGCCTTCGGGCAATAATGATGCGTATACCCGTTTTGTGTTGGCCGAGGGGTATGGCGCGGGGGATGTGGTGTTGTTCCGCTATGATTTGGGAGATGAAGCCCCCACAGCGCTGTATGGTACGCCTATCGGCCAACGCCAGCCGGGGCAGGAATTCCCGCCCAACAACATCAATGAAGTCTACTTTATCCGCGATGAGACGGCGCTATTCTTTTCCACCAGCCTCTTTGACGACGCTTACGGGCCTGGGTTTATGTCGCTGGACGACCCGGAAAATGTGAAGCCGGTGGCGGTGGAAGGGATTGTGCATACTGGGCAGGGGGAGATGACCTCTTTAACCCATCTGACAGATAATCATTATTTGGTGGGGTATAACATTGATGGCTGCTCTTGGGAGTATGAGGCTGCGTTGGATGAAGAGAGTCTCGTGCTGCGTCTTGGTCGGGTGTTGGTGGGGCGGGGCGAATTGGCAAATGGGGTGTTGGAAGCGATTCGTTATGATAAAGCAGGCGACCGCTACGCTATTGCATACAGCACGGCCGTCTCCCCTACCCAACTCTACACCCTTTCCGGTCCCAACCGTGACAAGCTGGAACGGCACACCAATGAGCGTATTTTGGGCGTGGCCGACAATTTGCTGTCGGCTGGAGAAGATTACGCTTTTGATTCTTATGATGGGCTGCGAATTTCGGCCCGTCTTTATTTACCGGCGGCCGAATTGGGGTTTGAAGGAACACGGCCGCTCATCTACTACATTCATGGCGGCCCTCAAGGACAGGAACGGCCGGACTTTGCCTGGTTCTCGATGCCCTTCATTCAATTCCTCACCCTCAACGGTTTTGCTGTTTTTGTGCCCAATGTACGCGGCAGCACGGGGTATGGTTTTGAATATATGAAACACGTCGTCCGTGATTGGGGCGGGGCTGACCGGCTGGATCATGTTCATGCGATGACGGCCGTGCTGCCCCAAGACCCTCGCCTGGATGTGAGTAGCGCCGGGGTGGTCGGCCGTTCTTACGGTGGCTACATGACCCTCACTTTGGCGGCCCGTCACCCGGAATTGTGGTCGGCGGCTGTAGATATGTTTGGCCCCTACAACTTGCTCACCTTTGCCAGCCGCGTCCCAGAAACGTGGAAGCCATTCATCAAATTACTGATGGGCGACCCGGAAACGGAAGTTGATTTCTTGCAAGAACGCTCCCCCATCACCTACATTCAAGATGTGCAGTGCCCCATGCTCGTTGTCCAGGGCAAGAACGACCCTCGTGTGCTGGAAATTGAATCCTGCGAATTGGTAGAGGATTTACGTGCCAGGGGTAACAAGGTGGAGTACTTGATGTTTGAAGATGAGGGGCACGATGTCTTGAAATTTGAAAATCGGGTGCGGGTTTACAATGGGATGACGGACTTTTTTAAGGAGTGGTTACGGCCGTAGGATAGAAGATTTGGAGGTTGAGAGATTGACTAGTCCCCTAATCTCTCAATCTCCAAATCTCTAACAAACTAATCCCCCATCTCCCACCCATCACGGCCGATAAGAGGCACAAATTTTACCGGGCCAAGATTGTGTTGTTGGTAACTGTCCTGGCCTGTACGGGTGAGGCAGATTAGGTTTTGACTGCCTCGTTTGCCGGTGGGGATGACTAGACGGCCGTTGACAGCCAACTGTTCCTGGAGTGACGGCGGGATATACGGGCCGCCAGCGGCTACAATAATGCCCTCATAGGGGCCATGTTCAGGCCAGCCCAGCGTACCGTCTCCGTGATGAACCCGCACATTTTGGCAGCCTAATGCCAGCAGTCGTTCTCGCGCATACCACACCAATTTTTCATGCCGTTCAACTGTGTATACTTCGGCTACAATATGTTCCAGCAGCGCGGCCACGTACCCTGAACCGGTTCCAATTTCCAATACCTTATCTACTGAACTCAACGCCATCGCTTCAAGCATATATCCCACTACATACGGCTGAGAGATAGTCTGGTTGGCAGGAATGGGAAGGGGGGTATCGTTGTAGGCGTATTCTCGATATTCGTCGAGAACGAATTGTTCGCGGGGAACAGTTTGCATGGCCTGGATGACGGCCGTGTCCGTAATCCCCCGCCCTATAATTTGATCTGTTACCATTTTGGCTCGCGCGGCCGCAGAATCGAAATCCATTCTAATAGAACCTAT
>JAAEOP010001188.1 GCA_024223125.1 Chloroflexota bacterium | reverse complement strand
TGACAAATTCAGTGCGCCAATGACGCATAAAAATGTCATAATATGCCGATTCCTTGCTTTAATAGCTCTAAAGGACTTGTAACTTTGTCCAAAGGAACTATAAATTTGTCAAGTAGGAATCGGGCAAAAATGAACCATGCCAAAGGTTTGACCGGGAGCTAATGAATTTCCATCCGCCGCAGATGGACACAGGTGATTACGCGTCCCTTCAAAGTAAACGCCGGGCAGATATTGTTTGTCGTTGGGGTTGTTGGAGTTGAAGGTGTAAAGATGATAGCTCAAAGCCACACCGTTATTGCAGAATAAAGGCCAGGATTGAGAACTGGTATTTTGAATGATGGAATCAAAAGTGAAGGTATGTCCTTGTCGCATAATAATTGGGTCATTGAGCCGATCATCATAGCCACCGCTGAATCCGCCGTAACGTTGCCCAAAGTGAAGAACGTTAAAAAGGTACGAATAGTGATTATTGGGAATAGCGGGCGAAATGCCCACAAACCGAATGTTGTTAAAGTAGTGTCCCACCAAACGGCGATAATCATAAGGGGGTAACAGGTTTCCGTGATTTTCGCCCTCGGCATAATGATTAGCGTTT
>JAAEOP010001187.1 GCA_024223125.1 Chloroflexota bacterium | reverse complement strand
ATCGCTCCAATCAAATTCAACTCGTTTCGGGGGCAGGTTAGACGGCAGCGGCGCAAAATTAGCCATAACCACAACCGGCGCTGCCAGGTACTCTTTTTCCTGGTTAAGCTGCTGCAACTGCGTATCCAGCGCCTCCATTTCAGTTTCAATTTGCTTGATTTCTGTGACAATGTGCGGGGGACAGTGAATACCAAATTGGGCTTGCTGTTCCCTCAAAACTTGCAGTCGATCATTGTGTGTAACCAATAACCGCTGTATGTTTTCAATGTCTGCATTAATTTGCTCAATCGTTTTCATTTAGTCCGCCTGTGATTGCGTATAATTTTATACTGGCCGTTGCCAAATACAGTCCCTTTGCCGACGTGAATCAACTCGCCCAAAGCCAGCAGGGGTAAATAATTGCCCAGATCACCTTCATAGGTAACCTGGCCCATCAAGCCGCTCATATCAATCCGCTGCTTCTGTCGCCCGGAAAAACGAGACCAACTCTCCCAATAGGTATCAGCTTTTGCAATCCTCACCTCGGCCGCCCGGTCAATGATGCCCCGAAAATCCACGTCCAGCTTCTCTCCACAATGGAAGTAGCTAAGCGACGATGTTCGACTTAAAAGCACCTTGATCAAGGCATCAAAAGGTGGGCCGTGCTTAACCCACCGCTTT
>JAAEOP010001186.1 GCA_024223125.1 Chloroflexota bacterium | reverse complement strand
TAGGGCTAAGGATTTAGTCTTATGCACTGCATAAGCAACTTCCCTATTTCCAGGCCAGATTCCCTCACTAAATGGATCTCTTTTGAGGAAGTTATTTGATTCTCAATCCTTAGTCAACAGAGTTATCCCCCAAGTTTGTACCAACATTACGCGCACTTTTTACCCAGGGATGATCAAGTGGAACATACTTTCGCTTGCCGACCACATCTTTTAACGGTACCGGCTCAGCCCCGTTTCCCCGTGCAGCAACCATGACCCCGTAAATCCCTTTGTCAATAAAATTGGTGCAGGCTGTGCCTAATCGAGTAGCCAGCAACCGGTCAGCCGCACTGGGTTCTCCACCGCGCTGTACGTGTCCTAAAATTGTCACCCGAGATTCCAGGCCGGTTAATTCTTCCAGTTGATTAGATAAGCGTAAGGTATTGCCAACATGCTGTTTTTCCAGCCCGGCTAATTTGGCCCCGGCTTTTTTTCTGGCAGATCCACTTTTGGCCTTAGCGATTTTTTCTTCAGCTTTCCGAATAACCTTGGCATCCTCTTTTGACATAGCCCCTTCTGCTACGGCCACAATGCTAAAACTCTTCCCCTCGCGCCGCCGCCAGCGAATTGCCGTGGCTACCTTTTCAATATCATAGGAGATTTCAGGAATCAAAATCACATCGGCCCCACCGGCCAACCCTGCGCCCAGCGTTAACCAGCCCGTATTATGGCCCATCACCTCAACCACAATAATGCGGTGGTGACTGTGCGCCGTGCTGTGCAGCCGGTCGATGGCCGCGGTGGCAATGCCCAGGGCCGTATCAAAGCCAAAGGTTATATCGGTCATTGCTACGTCATTGTCAATAGTTTTTGGCAAGGTGATAACGTTCAACCCCTTTTTTAGTAATCGATAGGCATTTTTTTGGGTGCCTCCCCCACCCAGACAAACCAGAACGTCCAAATTGTGCCGCTGGAAATTGTCGACCATCACATCCGTCATATCCAACAATTTGCCCCCAATTGGCATGCGGTGGGGTTTGTCTCGACTTGTACCCAAAATGGTACCTCCCACGGTCAGAATCCCGGATAGCGCTGGCCCGTTCAGTCGAACTGTCCGGTTTTCCATCAAACCGCGGAACCCGTCTCGAAAACCCACCACCTGCATCCCCTTACTTTGAGCAGCTTTGCCAATGCTCCTGATGGCTGCATTCAGGCCGGGGCTGTCACCCCCCGCCGTCAAGATACCGATATATTTAGTCATGTTCCCTCCTCCATCTTGTATTTTATGGTTTTACAAATGCCGTTAGTTCCCCTTATATTTTCAGGTAAATTCTGATGAGTTTGTAGTAATCGCTTTAGCGATTCAGGACGGCTAAAGCCTGTCCTGAGCGCAGCCGAAGGGTCGTTATTACGAACAATTTCGATCTGTCAAAACTTGTCAGACAGAGTACAAATACCACACCAATAAATAGTGACAAATGTCTGTTAAAGTTGTGACAAATGTTACTTAGCAACAGCAAAAC
>JAAEOP010001185.1 GCA_024223125.1 Chloroflexota bacterium | reverse complement strand
CTTGTTTTTGCCTGGTTTTCACCTGGCCACATTGCGTCGTAGACCACGTTCAGCGAGCCAGCGGCTCGCTGATCAGCTCACCAAAATACGACAGAATTCGATCAGTCAACTGGCCAAATGCTTTACTGATTTTATTCCCACCCAGTCGCTTCAACCCCATCAATCCGGCCCTCAGAGCCGGCAAAGAATATTCAGTAAAGAAAACACCTTCTGGGGTTTCTTTTCTCAGGTACTGAATGCAGATGGTGGATGTGCTGAAGTGGTTCGTAAATTTCATGCGGTTGCAGCCAGCCGAAACAGATCACTGCCGTCATCATCCACTTCGGCTTATTGTCAGGCTCGCTCAAAGCTGGATGAATCCGACCTGGTTAGCATTCAGGCACACACATCAAATCAGCTAAGCCGGCGAGACACTGATCACCTGTTTCAAGGGCGGCGAGTGGTGGTGGCCGATGGTACCGGTATCAGCATGCCTGACACACCCGAAAACCAAGAGATATGGCCCCAAACCAGAGTGCAAAAGCCAGGCTGTGGTTTTCCGCAAGCGTACATTTGCGCCTGTTTCAACCTGCATTCCGGTGTGTTGCTGAGCTACGATCTCGGCAATAAGAAAAGCCATGAGCTACTCATGTTGCGCGAACAATGGGATACGTTCAATGCGGACGACATTTTCCTTGGGGACAAGGGTTTCTGTAGCTTTTACGATGTTTTCAAGCTACGGGGTAAAGGCGTTGACTCGGTCATTACACTGGCCAGAAGAAAGCCGGTGACGGCAAAGGATGCCGATAAAATACTGGGTGAAGACGATTTTCTCATCCACTGGCCCAAACCCAAATGGACCAGGCGATCGAGCTATAGCAAAGACGAATGGATGGCATTACCCGATCAGTTGGTATTGCGACAAATCAAAGTCACGGTCACCGAACCGGGTTTCCGTACCCAGTCGTTCCACATCATCACCACGCTAGTGGATGCAGATATCTACAGCGCCAGGGAAATCGCCGGTTTATATTATCAGCGCTGGGATATCGAACTGTTCTTCCGTGATATCAAAATAACGATGGGAATGGATATTCTGCGCTGCAAATCACCGGATATGATTCGTAAGGAGTTGTTGATGCATTTTATTGTGTATAACTGTTTGCGATTACTGATGTTGAAGGCCGCAAAAAAAGCAGGAGTACCGGTTCGGTTGATCAGTTTCAAAGCCTCTGTTCAAGCTTTACGACAATGGGAACCCTTGCTGAACTCAGAGCTGAGTACACAGGAGGAAACTCGGCTTCTGTCATTGCTGAGCGACAGTATTGCCGCGAGTGTTTTACACATACGCCCAGGGCGTAGAGAACCGAGATGTAAAAAACGAAGGCCAAAAAACTTCCAACGAATGACCAAACCCAGGCATGAAATGCAGGAAGCGCTTCACCGCAGTCAGTACCGTGCTGAAGGGGCTTAACTTAGCGCCATTCGGGACACACGCGAATGCCACTAAGTTAAGGCCCTTCATTGCTGTTGAATCGCCCCGGGAAAACCGGTGACTCATTTGTATG